>DATGWU010000366.1:0-26706 GCA_035299345.1 Rhizobium sp. | reverse complement strand
CTTAGGAGGCGCTCCGGCTCGACGCCTGTTGCACCGACCACGATCCGCAGCCGCGCTTCCAGCCGGCCGGGCAGGGTGGCCAGCGGCCGATCCGGATCACTGAGATCTGGGTTCGTGAAGATGTTGGCATAGTCGAACGTCCGTTCGCCAAAGAGACCGTGCGGGTCGATTGCCAGCCAACCGCGCTCTCCAAAGTCGAGCACGTTTCCATGATGCAGGTCGCCATGGAGCGGACCGATGGCGCGGGGCGCGGCGAGAAGCTGGTGAGCGACAGCTGCGGCCGCGGCAAGGACTGTATGCGTCGGAGCAAGATCGAATAGTGGCTGAAACCATGTCTCGAGCGGATGCAATTCCGGGTAAGGCGTACGCCGTGGTGCGTGCAGTCGCGCCGCCGCGTCGCACAGGATTCGGCAGGCTTCGTCGTCACGACCGGACCAAGCCATGCAGGCAAGGCTGTCGCTGCTTGCCGCCCGCTCCATGAGGAGAGCGTCCTCAGACGAGGCGAGGACCCCGGCCGCACCCTCGCCACCCCACCAAGTCACGAGCAGGTATCCCGCCCGCTCGTCGGGAATGCGCGCGACCTTCAGCATTGCCGGCGAACCGTCGTACCGGACCGGAAGGAGCCAACTCGAGCGCGTCGTCGACAGCGAACCGTCAGGTACGAGGCGCCATCGCTCCACGAACGCTCCCACGTCGCGAGGAAAGTCGGCAGGCATAGTCATGAGCACTCTCCAATCTTGATGCCAAGCTCCGAGCCAGCCTACATGTCGAAATTGCCCGCATGCACCACCATCTGAAGACCACAGCATCTACGTCACCCACGACCAGCTCGAAGCGATGACGCTCGCCACAGGTTCGTTCTGATGAAGGGAGGCGCCATCGAGCAGATGAGGACACCGAAAGAAATCTACGCGATGCCGGAGATCTTGTTCGCGGCGGAGTTCACAGGCACGACAGGTACGAATTTTCTCGCCATGAATGCGACGGATCCAAGCCCTCATGAACGGATCGACGCGCCTAGACGCACCTCGTCGGGTCAAACCGAGTCCGGCCATTGTCGATGTGAGACCCGGAGCTTTCAGGCTCAATGGAAATGCCGTGACGTCAGGCGCTCTCAACCTCGACGGCCGCTTCGTCGGCCCCCAATTGAGGAGTATATTCAGGCACCGTGTTTGGCGGTCCGGACGATCTCCTTCCATAGGGGTAGACATACCTCAGCCACCAGTCCCGGTGCGCCGGTGCGCTCACCAAGCGTGAGATTTCCCCCGTGATGCTCGGCAATGGCAACGACGATGGACAGTCCCAATCCACTTCCGGACGCTGCAGCGCCGTTGACCCGGAAGAAGCGATCCTTGACCCGCTCACGCAGCTCCAATGGTATGCCCGGTCCGGAGTCCTCGACGCGCAGAAGCAAATGGTCATCGCGCCGTGACAACTGAACGGTGACTTGCGCACCCTCGGGGATATACCGCAGCGCATTGTCGACGAGATTGCGCACCATGACAGCCAGAAGATCGGCATTGCCCCGGACAATAGCGACGGAGTCCGCCTCCACTTCGAGCGCCAGGTCGATGTTGCGCGCGACCGCCTGGGACGCCATCCTTGCAACCGTGTCACGAACGAGGTCAACCATGTCGATCGGTTGGGCCGACTCCCCTGTCGTGCTTTGGTCGATTCTAGCCAGGGCCAGAAGCTGCTCGACGATGCGTGTGCCGCGATCTACGCCCGTGAGCACTTCGGAGACCGCCGCGTGGCATTCGGCGATATCGTCGGTACTCCTCGCCACCTGGGCATGCGCCCGGATTGCGGCAAGCGGCGTACGCAGCTCATGGGCAGCGTCCGCGGCAAAGCGCTGGTCGCGCTCCCGAGCCGATTTGATGCGAGCGAAAAGCGCATTGAGTGCTTCGACCAGTGGCAGGACCTCGGTCGGAGCGGAGCGCGAAGCGAGTGGCGAAAGGTCCGTCGGCGATCGCCGTCTGACACCTGCCGTCAACCTCTCCAGCGGTCCAAGCCCCCATCGCACGAGAAGCCATATGACGACAGCGAGTACCGGGGCGGCGATCCATACTGGATGGAGAATATGGGCTGCAATTCGCGCGGCAAAGCTTTCGCGAACGGCTTGACGAACCGCCACCTCGACCCGATTGCCTGCGTCGACGCCCGTGCGATAGACGCGCCAGTCCTCGCCGTTGTCCGTGATGTTGCTGAAACCGGGACGCCAGTCTCCGTCCGGGGGATCGGTCCCGCCGGGGGCTCCCGGCGTCATGATGCGGTACGAGAGCCGCTGTTCGGGTCTACGCTCGGCTACCAAAACCTGTGGAAGGCGGTCCAGAGGAATGTGCTCAGCCAAACCAAGGATCATCTCGGCGGACTGCTGGAGATGCTCGTCGGTTACCTGATCGATCAAGCTGCTGGTATCATGATACGTGAAGAAGGCAGTCGCCAGCCAGGCAGTGACCATACTGCCGCAAAGTGACAGGACAAGACGACGACGCAGGGAACCTGTCATGGCGCGGCCGGAATGATATAGCCGATGCCGCGCATGGTCCGGATGACCTCCGGGAATAGCTTACGCCGGAGATTGTGAATGTGCACCTCGACGGCATTGCTGTCGATCTGTTCGCCCCAGCCGTAAAGTTGCTCTTCCAACTGGCTGCGCGTCATGACGCGGCCTGCATGCATCATCAGCCCTTGTAGGACAGCAAATTCACGATTCGACAGAAGCACCGGCGTTCCATCAAGCGTCACTATATGGGCCGCTGGATCGAGCGCAACCCGACCGGATCGGAGAATTGGCATCGCCTCGCCAGCCGACCGGCGCAGCAGCGCGCGAAGTCTGGCGCGCAGTTCGTCCAAGTCGACGGGCTTGATCATGTAATCGTCCCCGCCGGCGTCCAGACCGGAAACGCGCTCGGCGATCGTGTCGCGTGCGGTCAGCACCAGAACAGGCGTCTTGTCGCCTGCAGCCCGCCTCCGTCGCAGGAGGCTCAACCCATCCATGCCCGGCAATCCCAGATCCAGAACCACGACATCATAGCTTGTGGTGGCAAGAGCGGCATCGGCGTCTTCACCATCGCGGACCCAGTCCACGGCAAAACCACCCTGACCAAGGCCCGCGACCAGACCACGACCCAACAGCGTGTCGTCTTCGACCAGCAAGAGCCTCATCACATCCGCCCTAGGCAACATTGTTCGCCAAGACTGTGCCTGCCTGAGGAATGCCGCCAGACAGGCACTTCTCCAGTCTGGCAGTTCCGGCAGGCTGGCACAATCCTTCGATGGTCGCCGCTCACTCGAGCGGCTGCCAGTTGGGATGCTCGAAGTACGTGCCATAGGCATTCAGTGCCTGCACCACCCGGTCTGCGCCACCGCGCGGATCGGTGTCCCCTTCCAGTTCCGCCACCCCGTCGAGGACATGACCCAGGACGATGTGAAACTGCTCATCCACTTCGGGCGCGAGCTTGCAGTTTGTCACCATGAAGTCGACCTGTGCCTGCACCTCGGAGGCAAGCGTCTTATAGTCGGCCGGTGGCAAGCTGCCGTCGTGGATGGCGGGGAGCCGCGCGGTGAGCGCGCTGCGGATACCGTTCATGCCTTTCAGCATGTTTTCGTCGCCTTGCCATTTCGCCTGGCCATTCAGCGTTAGCTCGATCGCTGCACTCTGGTGACCCTCATGGGAGGTGGTGGCAGCCCAGGATGGAGTGCTCCACGCACCAAGAGCGATAATCAGCCCAGGCAAGATCAGATGTCTACGGAAGTTCATTTTAGGATTCCTTTCGATGCTCGCGGAATTTCTTGCCGCCAGATCGGGATAGCGCGCTCAGCTTATGGCTCGCTTAAATGCTGAGAACTTTTCGAGGCAGACCGGATGATGCACGGCCTTACGGCGTCCAGCGTCGCGCGGCGGCGTTGCCTTGTGGAACAGATGCAGACTTGCGAGGGCGTGTCTGCCCGCGGAACGGCCTGAGTTCTTCGAGAGCTGTCTTGCGACAACAACGACGCCGACGGACGGGCCATCGTTCGAGCCGAAATGGTGGCGGCGCTAACGGTGCCGTGCGAAGAAGCGCTCGAGTTCTCGCTGCTCGGGGATCTGGCCGGTGTGGATCTCGATGTATTGGGGAATGCGCAGCATGCGCAGTGCAAGGTCCTCCTGGGTCTGCATCGAGATGTATCCGATCTGGACCAGGTAGGTCGCGCGTGCGCGCACATCCGCGGCTTCTTCGCTGAAGCCGAAGCGCATGAACATCCGGGTAAGGGCATCCATCCTCGCCTGGTCCGCCCTTTGTACTTCTGCCAGGACGTCCGGCGACTGCAAGGCCCAGCTGCGCACGGCAAATTCGAACTGGGAGTCGAACAGTTCCCGGTTCAGCCAGCAGTCGAAGACATTCAGCATCGCTTCCACGAGCGATTCCGCATAGGCCTCCGACTGCTTGACGAGGCTGCCCGTGTTCTTTTCCCTCCAACGGGAGACGAGGGCGTCCAGAAGCTCCTCGCGATCCTTGAAAAACCAGTAGAAGCTGGTCCGGGACACATTCAGCCGCTTGGCGAGCGGCAGGATCTTCACGGAATCGACACCGCCCTCGAGCAGGGAATCGTAGGCCGCGATGAGCCACCCCTCGTACGAACCTCTCCAGGCGCTGTCGCTTGTCGCATGTTCCATGATGTCGTCCTACCAAACCCACTGTGGCCATACAACAGAAATGTACATTAATGTCGAGATTATGGTCTTTAGTGTTTTGTATGTTGACACATGTGTACATTCGCCCCTAGGATCGACGGCAGTCTACACGACGGGAGCCCTTCGCATGTCGAGCGACCCTCTGCTTCAGCCGTTTCAATTGAAACATCTGACGCTGCGCAACCGCATCGTCGTCACCTCGCACGAGCCTGCCTATCCCGAGGACGGCATGCCGAAAGGCCGCTATCGCGCTTACACGGTCGAGCGGGCGAGGGGTGGCGTGGCGCTGACGATGACGGCCGGCTCCGCCGCCGTTTCCAGGGACAGCCCGCCGGTCTTCAACAACCTGCTCGCCTATAAGGACGAGATCGTCCCGTGGATCCGCGAGATGACCGATGCCGTCCATGAAGAGGGCGCCGCAATCATGATCCAGCTGACCCATCTCGGCCGGCGAACACGTTGGGACAAGGGCGACTGGCTGCCCATCCTTGCTCCGTCCCATCACCGCGAGGCGGCGCACCGTGCGTTCCCCAAGAAGATCGAGGACTGGGATATCGAGCGCGTTATCCGGGACTTTGCCGACGCTGCCGAACGCATGAAGGCGGGCGGCATGGACGGCGTCGAACTGGAAGCCTACGGCCACCTCATCGACCAGTTCGTCTCACCGCTCACCAACGACCTCGACGAACCTTACGGCAGCTCGCTCGACAACCGCATGCGCTTTTGTTTCGACGTCCTGAAAGCAATCCGCAAGCGGGTGGGCGACGACTTCATTCTCGGCGTGCGCTATACCGCCGACGAGCGCCTTCCCGGCGGGACGGGAAAGGCAGAGGGACTAGAAATCTCCCGCAGGCTCAAGGAGAGCGGTCTCATCGACTACCTGAACGTCATTCGTGGCCATATCGACACCGACCCCGGCCTCACCGACGTCATCCCGATCCAGGGTATGGCGAGCGCGCCGCACCTCGACTTCGCCGGCGAAGTCCGGGCAGTGACGCACTTCCCGACCTTCCATGCCGCGAAGATCCAGGACGTCGCCACGGCGCGCCACGCGATTGCCACCGGCAAGGTCGACATGATCGGCATGACCCGTGCACACATGGCCGATCCGCATATCGTTCGCAAGATCATCGAAAGACGCGAGGACGACATCCGTCCCTGCGTCGGGGCGAACTACTGTCTCGACCGCATCTACCAGGGTGGCCTTGCCTTCTGCATACACAACGCTGCGACGGGCCGCGAGGAAACGATACCACATCAGATCGCCAAGGCGCCGCGGCGCAAGAAGGTGGTGATTGTCGGGGCCGGCCCCGCCGGGCTGGAGGCAGCACGCGTCGCGGGTGAACGCGGTCACGAGGTCGTCGTCTTCGAAGCCGCGAACGACCCCGGCGGCCAGATCCGCTTGACGGCGCAGAGCGAACGTCGCCGCGAGATGATCGGCATCATCGACTGGCGCATGAGCCAATGTGAGAAGCTCGGCGTCGACTTTCGCTTCAACACCTGGGCGGATGCGGACACCGTTCTGGCGGAACACCCCGACGTCGTGGTCATTGCGACGGGAGGGCTCCCGCATACCGAGGTCCTTTCAAACGGCAACGAGCTGGTAATCTCCTCCTGGGACATCATTTCCGGAGATGTGAAGCCGGGCACCAACGTGCTCGTCTATGACGATGCCGGCGATCATGCCGGCCTGCAGGCGGCAGAGATCATTGCCAGGGCGGGCGGCAAGGTCGAGATCATGACCCCGGATCGTTCCTTCGCGCCGGAAGTCATGGCAATGAACCTCGTGCCCTATATGCGCTCGCTGCAAAAGCTCGATGCGACCTTCACCGTAACCTACCGGCTCGAAGCGGCCGAGAGGAGCGGCAACCAGATCATCGCTCATGTCGGCAGCGACTATGGCGATATTTCCAGACAGCGGGCGGTCGACCAGATCGTCGTCAATCACGGCACCATCCCGCTGGATGACCTCTATTTCGAACTGAAGTCCGGTTCGAAGAACCTCGGTGAAATTTCTCATGACGCACTGCTGTCCGGAGCGCCCCAGACCGTGGAGCGGAATCCGCAAGGCACATATCAGCTCTTCCGGATCGGCGATGCTGTTGCGGCGCGCAACACGCACGCAGCGATCTACGATGGGCTGCGCCTTGCCAAGGACCTCTGAGGTGGATCCGCGAGTGATGTGCGATGAAGGGTGGGCTGAACGTGCGAGCGCCATACGATCTCGCACCGTCCTGTTGACGATCATGGTCCCGTGGCGCATGGATTTGGAGGTCGGCGAGCAATGAACGGGAAAACCGGATTTGAAGGACGGAACGAACCATTGATCACCGTTCCTCCGCAGGCATCGCCAGCAAGAGAAGATGTGATGGGACAGGCCGGTCACCTACGCGCGTCGGACAGGGCATCGCCGGTGCCCCGCCTGAGAATTGGCTTTGTTCTCTCAAGGTCTTTCACGCTTTCGGCCTTCGCGCTCTTTGTCGATACCCTTCGACTGGCGAGCGATCAGCTCGACCGGTCGGGCAGGGTTCTGGCAGACTGGCAGGTTCTCGGCAGCACGCGGCACCTGATCAGCTCGAGTTGCGGTATTCAGGTCGCTCCCACCTCGGACTTCGTCGATCCGCGCCAATTCGACTATATCGCCGTGGTGGGCGGGCTTTTGAGCGTCAAACAACCGGTCGACAATGAGACCGTGCAATTTCTCAAGGATGCCGCGTCGAAGCGGGTCCCATTGATCGGCCTTTGCACGGGGACCTTCATCCTGGCCGACGCAGGCCTGATGAAGGGGCATCCGACCTGCGTGAGCTGGCTTCACTACCAGGAGTTCCGCGAACGCTTTCCCGATCTCGAGGTGCGGGCAGACCGGTTGTTCAATCTAGACCGCAGGCGCGGCTCCTGTGCCGGAGGAAGCAGTGCTGCCGATCTCGCCGCCGCACTCGTCAGGCGGCACATCAGCCGGGATGCGGAGCGCAATGCGCTCGAGGTCCTGCAGATAGAAAAGGCCCGCACCCAGTTCGACATCCAGACGCGGCAGCCGCTCCGCGAACACGTCAGCGATCCCCGCGTTGCGGCTGTCCTGATAATCATGGAGCAGCATATCGAGGCGGGAATCCCGATCGAGAAGCTTGCGGCACAGGTCGGGCTTTCCAGACGCCAACTCGAGCGCGTATTCCAGGAGAAGGCGAAGATGTCACCCGCCACGGCATTCCGTCGTCTTCGCATGGAGCGTGCGCGGCAGATCCTGCTTGCAAGCGAAAAGCCGATCATCGAAGTGGCCTTGGACGTCGGCTTTGCCAGCACCTCGCATTTCACCAGGGAATTCCGACGAACCTATGATCGAACACCCGCTGAAGTGCGGGATACAGCGGCTCGCGAGCGGAAGGAGATGCACGAGACGGCGTCTCGCCGGTGAAACGCGGCGCAGTGGGAAAGCGCCTTCATCCTCCGGGGCCGTCTAGGCGAAGACGCCGACCCGAGGGAAGGAGGAGCAGCGTTATGTTGGGGGTGCCGCCCACGAGAGTCACGAAGACGGCGTGACCGAGATACGCTTTGTGAAGTCACAGATGTCCAGCTCCATGACGCCTGTCTCGCATAGGCGAGCCTAGATGACGACGAGAGTTCAAGGACCATCGCTGCCCAAATGAACCGTTGTGCAGCGCTCGCGACCTTCTGCCCTAGCCTTCAATCAGCCTTGCGTAAGCGGTTGGCCGACGGCGTCAGATTGAGGTTCAGGGCATCAGCGCGTCGGCTCCGGTTACAGGTCACCGTTACCACGTCCCATTGCTCTCGCTTCTGGGTGATTCTTGTTTGTCTCACTAGGCAGATGGAACTGCCGACTAGACGGCCCTGACGTTTTCTGCCTTTGACTTGCCAGTCTTGCGATCCTGACCAACGTCGTAGCTGACTTTCTGTCCATCTCGAAGAGGTCCGGCATCTTGCACCGCCGATACGTGGACGAACACATCTGGACCGCCTGTATCCGGTGTAATGAAGCCATAACCCTTGTCCTGGCTGAAAAACTTGACGGTACCCGTTGCCATTGTCTTCCTCTTCAACTGAGCAGCTCGCACGCCGCAAGACGACGTTATTTCCGAAAGGTCGCGCGCGCAACCTCCTGTTTGCGTCCGGAACAATCACACGAGTTGCCGGTGTCGGATCGATAGGTCGGCTTGAACATCGGAGGCTTGCCGCTCGCCGGCTGATTGCGCGGCAACGGTCGAGAAACAGGTGAAACGGCTGCATTGCGGAAGGGCCCCTGCACTTCGTGCTGACGCAGATCTTTACCAGCACCCTCGATACGCTGGCCGCCATCTTGTGCGACCATGCCACTGAGCTTCCTGCGGAGTGACCTCGCCAAACGGAAGATCGTCACCTGTGCCGAGGCGATGAGAGCGCGCGACGGGCAATGGCTGATGACAGCCGGACCGGTGCTGGTACGCCAGCGGCCGGGATCGGCGAAGGGCGTGATGTTCATCACCATCGAGGACGAGACCGGTGTGGCGAACCTCGTCGTCTGGCCGAAACTCTTCGAGCGTTCACGCAAGGTGGTGCTCGGTTCCAGCATGATGGCGATCAACGGCCGGATCCAGCGGGAAAGTGAGGTGGTGCATCTGGTCGCCCAGCAGCTCTTCGATCTTTCGGCAGATCTCTCGAGCCTTGCCGGGCGCGACGGAGCCTTCCGGCCCCCGACAGGACGCGGCGACGAGTTCGCCCATGGCTCTCCGGCAAGACCCGATCCTCGCGAGCGCCCGATCCCGGGCGTTCGCGCAAGGGATATGTTCGCGCCGGATCTCCATATCGATACGCTGAAGATCAAGAGCCGGAATTTTCATTGAGTTGCAGTATGCCCAGGCGGAGAGGGTCCCACGGGCAAGGCGGCACGCGGCGCATCCTAGAGCGCCAGCCAGATGCTGATGGCGATGCTGGCGAGCTGTGTGACCATCATCAGGATTATCAGGGCAGCCAGGGCATATCGCAGCATCGCGTTTAAGCTGTCTTCAGCAACACGAGCGCATCGGCGGGCAGGGGGCGTTGCAGGACCTTTGCCTCCTCCCATGGCGCCGTCAGCCATGTCTCGATCTCGTCGGCGTTTCGCAGGATGACCGGCATTGCCTTCGGATGGATCGGCGCTACAACCGCGTTCGGCTCCGTCGTCAGGAAGGCGAAGAGGTCGCGGGTGATCAGGCCTTCCTTGACCTTGCGCACGCTCTCCCACTGCGGCACCCAAAGCCCGGCGAAGAACGTTAGCGGCTCACTCTCGTCGCCGGCAAACCAGGCGTTCGGCGTGCGGCCACCCTCGACCTTGCTCGCGGGATCCGGCTCGGCAAAGCGGGTGAACGGGACAACGCAGCGGTTCTCGACGCCGAGCCAGCGCGTCCAGTGCTTGCTGGCGGTATTGCGGATGTTCGTCGTTCCGCCGTCCGGCTCCATCTTCAAGAGCTCCTGAAAATCGACCTCCTTGCCCTTGGCGCGAAGCTTGTCCGCCCGCTTCGATGCGGCCTGAAACAGCGCCTGCTTCGAGCTCGGCATGCCCCAGCGCACGCGGGTCAGTTCACGCTCACCGTTATGGTTGCGGACAATCGGGGCCATCTGGTCGGGATAGATGTCGAGCGAAGGCTCGAGATTGCCAAGCCGGTCAAAGGCCTTCGTCAAGGCACGAATGGCCTCCTGGTTGGTGGTGATGTTGTAGAGATTGCACACGGCATCACTCCGAATGGCTTTCCGACGACCAGAACGCTATCACCAGGAGCGTCAGCTCAAAACCCGTGTGCTTGAACCGGAGTCGACCTGAATAATCGGTGCCGGGGGAGCAATGCGATCGAATGACCGTGCGGGGGGGAGCTTTGAATGCAAATTCGCCAGCATCTCTCACCCCCACGATCCAGTTGTTGAATGTTCTAGCAACGGCCTTCCTCAGCGAAGCTGGTGCCGTGGACTTGTTACGACGAACGGCGATTATTCAGCTATGTCTTTGCGCCGCCATAAAACCGTCCAATGAAACTAACTGAATCGGTTGGCCGGTTGAAATACCACTCGCGTCAGCTGCCAGTCGATCACTCGACCTCCCGCTCGAGACTTTTCAGGTGGTCGGAACACGCAGCCTGCACAAGGTCGAGCAAAACCGCCATCCGTTCCTGAAGCCATGCGAGGACTTCCTCGCCGATCTCGAAAAGCTTGGAATATCGCGCCTTCACATAGGCTTCGTTGATCGTGTTGAACCATGCGCGCTCCCGATGTTGATCTCGGGGGAAGGCGTCCGCCAGACGCTGGTCCTGATCCTCAGCAAGTGAGCGGAGGAACTTGATGTTGTGTGATGGTGTGCCGTATTGGTGAGGGTCAGGAGAACGCAGGAATAGGCTTGTTCAAGTGACTGGTGCAGCAGAAATGCAGCCTCCTTCTTCCGCCGAGGGCGAGCGGGAATATGAGGCGGGCTTTAGCAAGATATGTTCAGGGTAGGTTGGTGACCTATTGATCGCTGCTGCCTGAATCGAGAGCTGCAGATTTTGGTGTTGAGCGATAGATAGGCTTGCAATAGCTCATTTATGGCAATATTCATGAGTTATAGAAGGGCTGGCTATAACTCATGAAATGGAACTGGCAGAACGTCGATTGGCCAAACTTCAGGTATGACGCCGCGAGCCTAGTACAGTTGGAGCAGAAGTTTTTGCAGTCTGCCGGCGAGGTTATCGGTGCTGTCCGGCATTTCAACGAGGATGACAGCACTCAACTTCGCATTGAGTTGCTGAGCGACGAAGCGGTCAAGACATCAGAGATCGAGGGGGAATTTCTTGACCGCGTAAGTGTCCAGTCATCACTCCGCCGGCAGTTTGGGTTCAACGCCGATGATAGACAGGTACGCCCCCAAGAGCGGGGGATCGCCGAGATGATGGCGGATGTCTATCGAAGCTGGCATAGGCCGCTGGATCATCAGGGACTGTTCCATTGGCATTCAATGCTGATGGCCGGAAATCGATACATTGAGACGATTGGCGCTTACCGCGAGCATGAAGACGCCATGCAGATTGTGTCAGGTCGATTGGATAAGCCCACAATCCATTTCGAGGCTCCCCCATCTCGCCAGGTTCAAGCTGAGATGGAGAACTTCATCGCATGGTTCAATCAATCCGGGCCAAATGGCCAAACGCCGCTTTCAGCTTTGACGCGCGCAGCAGTAGGCCATCTTTACTTTGAAAGCATTCACCCATTTGAGGATGGGAACGGTCGAATTGGGCGCGCGCTCGCCGAGAAATCCCTGGCCCAAAACATTGGGCAACCAAGCCTCATTTCACTCGCCTTCACGATCGAGAAGAGCCGGAAGGCCTACTACTCCGAGCTTGAGCGACACCAACGCACGCTTGATATCACCGACTGGATCATTTTCTTTTCAGAAACTATCTTGGATGCTCAACGGGCGACGCTTGAGCGCATAGATTTCTTCATTCAGAAGGCGAAATTCTACGACCGGTTTCGAGACCGACTGAACGAGCGGCAGGAAAAGGTGGTCGCGCGCATCTTCAAGGAAGGCACAGCAGGCTTCAAGGGTGGCCTAAGTGCAGAAAACTACATCTCCATCACAAGCACATCTCGCGCTACAGCGACACGCGACCTTCAGCAGCTCGTGGAGATCGGTGCATTTACGCGTACGGGTGAACGTCGGCATACCCGCTACTCTCTGTCATTGCAGAAATAGTCTGCTGCCAACTAGTGAACTTCACCAAAATCACTATCTACGTGTACTGCGGTTCGATTCTGTTCAAGGCGGGATGTCTAAACAGACAGGATGTTCGTCCTCGTTAATGAACCTCTTGAAGTTTGGCGCAATTCCGGGTACTTTGATATCAAAGCCATCATTTCTATGGGGATGATATCAATGCCGGCCGTCACCATTCGAAACCTTTCTGACGAAACACATCGTGCTCTGCGGGTGCGAGCGGCTCATCATGGCCGGAGCACCGAGGCCGAGATCCGTGACATTATTGAAGCTGCTGTTCGTCCTCCTGAACGTGTTAAGCTCGGTTCCTTGCTGACGGCCATTGGTCGCGACGCCGAGCTTTCCGACAGCGACGTTGAAGCCCTGCAGAAGAGTCGCGACAAGACACCTGCTGAACCGATGACCTTTGAATGATCGTACTGGACACCAACGTTATATCCGAGCCTTGGAAACCGGTTCCTGATGAGGCAGTGATCGCCTGGTTGGACGCCCAAGCTATCGAAACGCTGTTCCTCTCCGCAATAACGATTGCTGAACTTCGCTTCGGGATCGCTGCTATGCCTTCAGGGAAACGGCAGACTATTCTTCGCGACCGCGTTGAGGGCGAAGTGTTGCCCCTCTTTTCCGAGCGCATCCTGTCCTTCGATCTGGCTAGTTCTCAGTTTTATTCCGAACTGATGGCACGCGCTCGAGTATCTGGGAAAGCGATTGGCACGGCAGATGGCTACATTGCAGCCACAGCAGCAGCAAACGGCCTCGCCATCGCAACTCGCGACATAAGTCCTTTCGAGGCTGCTGGGCTGAAAGTGATCAATCCCTGGTCCAGATAGCGACAGTGTGCATGTAGGTGTCGTAAGTTTGGATCTCGTCAAAACCTGATGCCCGCCCCATCGCTATCCTTTTCGTCACTCAAACGCATATGACGTTCTGAACGGCAGCTTTTGCGACTTCATTCCAGCCGGAAAGCCGTCATCATGCCGATCCGGACGCAGACATCGTCTCGAAGGACGGAGGCTCCCTTCGTGCTATTTGCGTCCGCACCAACGCGGTGCTGGTATACCACGAAACATGCTAAGGGGTGGCGGCTTGATGGAGGCGACGCGATGGGTGGAGTTGCGGAGGCTCAGACAGAAGCACCGCCCTGCTGCCAAATCGTCATACCGAAAATTAAGGGAATCCTTGTTGAGCAGAAGCGCCCACTGCAGCGAAAAACGGTTGGTTCGCGGCCGTTTCCGTCACATAGCGTGACGAAACCTCAGATTTTGGCGGTGTAGGCTGTTCCTATCGTCGGCCATTTTCTAGGGCACTGACGACAGGGAGATGGCAGCTCTCGCCCCAATGGGGGAGGCATCCACGAAACCTCAGACATCTAGCATCGCTTTTCCAGACATACTCACGCTAGAAGACCTGAAGCGAATGACCGCCGCGGTGACTGCCGTCGAGCGACTAGCGGAGGAAGACATCGACGTCGAGAAGGAGGCGGTTGCTCGTGTAGTGCTCCACTCTTGCTGCCGCGGTCTGGTCGATCCCAAGAAGCTCACCGATGTGGCCGTGATGGTGGCGTAATCGAAGTTGCTCATGCGTGCCGGGCAGTAGTCTGTCTTCGATTTTTGTCCCAATGCGGCAACACCATTGCTCGTCCGCATTCTCGCAACAGCCCGTTGCTGTCTCTCAGGCGGTCGGCGTGTCTGCGCGGTGAAAATAAGGAGATAGTCGGCTTGGGCCGACAGCGGAGACGGTCTCCGCTCCCGCCGCCTGACGGCGGCATCGGTGATGCCCTGCGTCAATGGCGCGGGGTATATGACCAAGAACCTTGGCAAATGCACTACCAAGCGCTTCAGAGCCTAGTCCACCGAGTTTTCCAACAACATTCGCCAAATGCAGGCATATCGGAGAGCGAAGACAACCAGACCGTCGCTGGATCCGGTCGTCCCCGAATTCGTAGCAATCCTGGTCAGATCACTCCGAGTGCATCCATTGCCTGGGCAACTCTGACGAAGCCCGCGATATTGGCCCCAAGGACATAATCGCCTGGCGCGCCGTATTCCTCGGCAGTCTCTGCGCATGCGTCGTGAATGTTGCGCATGATGGCGGCAAGCCGAGCCTCGGTCTGGTCGAATGTCCAGCTGTCGCGGGATGCGTTCTGCTGCATCTCGAGCGCGGAGGTCGCTACACCACCTGCATTGGCGGCCTTGCCTGGCGCGAAGAGAACGCCGGCCTCTTGGAAGATGCGAATCGCATCGGGCGTGGAGGGCATGTTTGCGCCTTCGCCTACCGCCATCACACCGTTCGCGACAAGCTTCTTGGCATCCTTTCCGGTCAGCTCATTCTGGGTGGCTGATGGCATGGCCACGTCGCACGGGACGTCCCAAATCGATCCTGCGTCGGCGTTGACGAAGTAGACGCCCTTGCCCTCGCCCTTGGCACGGAGATAGTCCGAGACGCGCCCACGGCGAACCTCCTTTATCTCCTTGAGAAGCGCGAGGTCGATGCAGTTTTCATCGACAACATAGCCGGAACTGTCAGAGACGGCCATGACCTTGCCGCCAAACGACTGCACCTTCTCGATCGTATAGACCGCAACATTGCCTGAGCCTGAGACGACGACCTTCTTGCCGTCGAAGCTCTGCCCTTTTGTCGCCAGCATGGACTGCACGAAATAGGTATTGCCATAACCAGTCGCTTCAGTGCGGGCGCGCGAGCCCCCGTAGAAGAGCGCCTTGCCCGTCAGGACGCCTGCTTCATAGCGATTGGTCAGCCGCTTGTACTGGCCGAACATATATCCGATCTCGCGTCCACCCACGCCGATGTCGCCGGCGGGAACGTCGGTATACTCACCGATGTGGCGATAAAGCTCGGTCATGAAGGACTGGCAGAAGCGCATGATCTCGCCGTCGGAACGGCCCCGCGGATTGAAGTCGGAACCGCCCTTGCCGCCACCGATCGGCATGCCGGTCAGTGCGTTCTTGAAGGTTTGTTCAAACCCCAGAAACTTGATGATGCCGACATTTACGGACGGATGAAACCGGATGCCACCCTTATAGGGTCCGAGTGCGGAATTGAACTGCACGCGGAAGCCACGGTTAATCTGGACCTGCCCCTGGTCATCAACCCAAGGAACTCGGAAAATGATCTGTCGTTCCGGCTCACAAATGCGTTCGATGAGCGCATTCTCGAGGTAGCGGGGATGCTTGGCTATGACTCGTCCCAGGCTTTCAAGCACCTCTCGCACAGCTTGATGAAATTCCTTTTCACCAGCGTTGCGCCTCAAGACCTCCTGAAAGATGGGCTCGAGCTTCTCATCGACGTTCACCATTTTGCATCTCCGTTGAGCAATTGCACAGGAATCGCGCTGCTCGGCCCCTGCAATAACGAAAGAGGGGCAGATGTCGATGCGACATTTGTTGAACTTTTGTGCCACGAGCCGAAGACCGACCGAGGCTTCGGGAAGAACGGCCGATCCACGGTCCCGGCCGCAAACAACGATGCGGTGAGCCACATGCGCCGCTCGAACGTCCGGTCCACATCGGTGCCGACTGACGTCGAGCGGATGGAACTGACGGCGCACAGCGTCGGCGCTCGATCTCGGGACGCCTCGTGCAGCGGGCTCTAAGTATTGGGGCGCTGACCGCGAATTGCTCCCGCGTCTTGATATGCATCAAGCCGCTCGAGTGGCATGGCGATTAGGCTACATTAGCCAAAGTGAAACCACAGGGCGGAGCTGCAAGCGCAGGACGCTCTACCGATACGGTCGAAGCTACCCCGGAATGCATCGCGTACTACCGTCACATTCTTCAAGCGAAGGAACACGAACATGGTTACGGCGAATGTTGCAGCTCCCTCTACCGTCAGCGAGAAAACATCCCGCAAGCTTGGCCTTGTGCCGCTTGTGGCTCTTGTCGTCGGCTCGATGATTGGCGGTGGTGTCTTCAGCCTACCGCAGAACATGGCCAAGGGCGCTTCTCCGGGGGCAGTCATCATCGGCTGGCTGGTCACGGGCATAGGTATGCTCGCCTTGGCTTTCGTCTACCAGGGCTTGTCGACGCGCAAACCGGCCCTCGATGCCGGCCCGTACTCCTACGCCCGCGCAGGCTTCGGCGACTTCATCGGCTTCAATAGCGCCTGGGGATACTGGCTTAGCGCGTGGATCGGAAACGTCTCCTATGTCGTCTTGATCTTCGGTGCCCTCAGCTATTTCTATCCTGCCTTCGGCGCTGAGGGGAATACGACCCAGGCGATCATCGGGGCATCGATTGTCCTTTGGGGTACCCATGCGCTCGTCCTCATGGGTATCCGGGAGGCTGCGATCATTAACGTCGTCACCACGACCGCCAAGCTGCTTCCGATCCTGCTCTTCATCCTGCTGGTCGCGGTCGCGTTCAATCTCCCGAAATTCAGTCTCGACTTCTGGGGCGCGCAAACACCGGATATGGGCAGCGTCATGACGCAGGTCAAAAGCACCATGCTCGTCACGCTCTGGGTCTTCATCGGTATTGAAGGCGCCAGTGTCGTTTCGGGCCGCGCAGCAAAACGCGCGGATATCGGCCGCGCCACGATCATCGGCTTTATCCTTGCCTTGGCGGTCTACCTGCTTGTGTCGCTCCTTTCCTTCGGTGTCATGACTCAGCCGGAACTGGCTGCCCTGCCGGCTGCGGCGTCCATGGCCAATGTGCTTGAGCAGGCCGTCGGCCCGTGGGGCTCGGTCGTCGTGCGCGTCGGGCTTGTCATCTCGGTTGCTGGCGCATTCCTGAGCTGGACCGTGTTTGCGGCCGAAATCCCCTACCGCGCGGCAAAAGAAGGCATGTTGCCGGCTGTGTTTGCAACCGAGAACAAGAACGGGTCGCCCGCCGGCTCGCTGTGGATCACCAACACCTTCGTGCAGATCTTCCTGATCGTCACGCTTTACGCAAACTCGACCTATCTCGCTCTGTTCTACATCGCCTCGACCGCAATTCTGGTGCCTTATGTCCTCTCCGGCGCCTATGCCTTCAAGCTGGCCCTCAGTGGTGAAGGCTACAAGGAAGGCGAGCGGCGTGGCCGCGACATGTTCACCGGTGCGCTAGCGACCGTCTACGGCGCATGGCTGGTCTATGCGGCCGGTCCCAATTACCTCTTCATGTGCGCGCTGTTCTACGTGGTGGGCATTCCTGTCTATTGGTGGGCGCGGCATGCGTGCGGCGAGAAGGCCTTCTCCGGCATCGAAGCACTCATCGGCCTTGGCATCGTGGTCGCGGCGGCCATTGCCGGCTATCTGATGTGGACCGGCGCGATCAGCGCCCTGTAACGGTCTCAAGCGTGGGAAACCTATGATGAGCGCAACCCCGCAACTTGGCGTCCATTCCGAAACCGGAAAGCTGCGGCAGGCGATTGTCTGCCGCCCCGGCCTCGCTCATCGACGCCTCACGCCCTCCAACTGCCAGGAACTCCTGTTCGACGACGTGTTCTGGGTCAAGCAGGCGCAGAAGGACCACGACGTCTTTTCCGGCCTAATGCGCGAGAATGGCGTCGAGGTGCTCGACGTCAACGTGCTCTTGGCCGAGACGCTGGATCTGAAAGACGGCCGGGCTTGGGTACTGGATCAACGTGTCAACGCGGACCATGTCGGCGTCGGCATGATGGAGGAGCTGCGCGCCTGGATGGACGAGTTGCCCGGCGCCAAACTGGCCGAATATCTGATCGGCGGCCTGGCGGCGGACGATCTTCCGTTCAAGCCGACCGGCCTGTTCGGCAGCTACCTCGGCCATCACGGCCTGATCCTGCCGCCCTTGCCCAACGCACTCTTCACCCGCGACAACTCGTGCTGGATCTACGGCGGCGTGACGGTCAACCCGATGTACTGGCCCGCTCGTCGGCCGGAAACGCTGCTCAGTACCGCGATCTACAAGTTCCATCCGAAATTCGCCGGCAAGGTCGAGATCCATTGGGGCGACCCGACCAAGGAACATGGGCTGGCGACGTTGGAAGGCGGCGACGTGATGCCAGTGGGCAACCGCACCGTGCTGGTAGGCATGGGAGAACGCTCGTCGCCGCAGGGGATCGGCCAGCTGGCGGAGGCACTGTTTGCCAAGGGCGTCGTCGACCGCGTGCTGGCGTTCCGCATCCCGAAATCGCGCGCCGCCATGCACCTGGATACGGTGTTCACCCTGTGCGGCGGCGACGTGGTGACGACCTTCAAGGAGGTCGCGGACGAACTGGTCTGCTATGACATACGGCCGGGCGAAGGCAAGGCACCGCTGACCTTCCGCCATGATCCACGCCCGATCTTCGACATCGTGGCCGAGGTTCTCGGCTACAAGAAGCTTCAGATCGTGCCCACCGGCGGCAATACCGACGAAGAGCGCGCGCGCGAGCAATGGAACGACGGCAACAATGTGCTGGCCCTGCGCCCCGGCGTGGTGGTCGGCTACGACCGCAACGATGATACCAACGCCGCGCTGAAGGTCGTCGGCATCGAGGTCCTGGCGATTCCGGGCGCCGAGCTTGGCCGCGGTCGCGGCGGTGGACATTGCATGAGCTGCCCGACCGTCCGCGATGCGATCTGATTTCAAGGGGTAGTCACCATGGCCTTCAATGTGAAAAATCGCAGCTTCCTCACGCTTCGCGACTACACGCCGCGCGAGATCGCCTTCCTGCTGAAACTCGCAGCCGACCTCAAGACCGCCAAATATGCTGGAACCGAGGTTCCCAAGCTTCAGGGCAAGGATATCGTCCTGATCTTCGAAAAGGACTCGACCCGCACCCGCGTCGGCTTCGAGGTGGCGGCCTACGACCAGGGCGCGCGGGTCACCTATCTGGGGCCGACCGGAAGCCATATCGGCCACAAGGAATCGGTGAAGGACACAGCCCGGGTACTGGGGCGGATCTACGATGCGATCGAATATCGCGGCTTCGGTCAGGAGATCGTCGAGCAACTGGCCAAGTATTCCGGCGTGCCGGTCTATAACGGCCTGACCAACGAGTTCCACCCCACCCAGATCCTCGCCGACTTCCTGACGATGCAGGAGCATGTCGAAAAGCCGCTGCACCAGGTGTCCTATGTCTTCATGGGCGATGCCGGTAACAATATGGGCGACAGCCTGCTGATCGGGGGGGCCAAGATGGGCATGGATGTGAGGCTTTGCGCCCCAAAGGCTTGCTGGCCCTCGCAGGAAATCCAGGACGAGGCCCAGGCCGTCGCCACCGAGACTGGTGCGAGGGTCATGATCACCGAGGACATCGATGCTGCGGTGAAGGGCGTGGATTTCGTCTATACCGACGTCTGGGTCTCGATGGGCGAGGCGAAGGAAAAATGGGCCGAGCGCATCAAGCTGCTCACGCCCTACCAGGTGAACGCCGCGCTGATGGCCAAGACGGGCAATCCGCGCGTGCGCTTCATGCATTGCCTGCCGGCCTTCCACAATACCGAGACCAGCGTCGGAGCCGACATCAAGGCCGAGTTTGGCCTTGATGCGATGGAAGTGACCGAGGAGGTTTTCGAGAGCCCGGCATCGATCGTCTTCGATCAGGCCGAGAACCGGCTGCATACGATCAAGGCGGTGCTTGTCGCCACCCTGGGAGCCTGAGATGCTCGTGGTCGCGGCGCTGGGCGGCAATGCCCTGTTGAAACGGGGCGAGCCGCTGACGGCCGAGGCACAGAGGGAAAACGTGCGCGTCGCGGCCCGGTCGCTGGCTGCGGTGGTCAACGCCGGTCACCATCTGGTCGTCACCCACGGCAATGGTCCCCAGGTCGGTCTGCTCGCCTTGCAGGGCGCGGCCTACAAGCCGGACGAGGCTTATCCGCTCGACGTTCTGGGCGCGGAAACCGAGGGCATGATCGGCTACATGATCGAACAGGAACTCGAAAACGCGCTCGATCACGCGCAGCCCGTCGCAACCCTGCTGACCCAGGTGGTGGTGGATGGGCGCGATCCCGCCTTCAAAAAGCCGAGCAAGTTCGTCGGGCCGGTCTATGAGCGGACCGAAGCGGATGTGCGGGCCAAGGCGGCGGGATGGACCATCGCCGCCGACGGCGACAAATGGCGCCGGGTCGTGGCATCGCCCAAGCCGGTCGATATCCCGGACTTCAGGATCATCAGGCTTCTGCTGGATCACGGCGTTATCGTCGTTTGCACCGGCGGAGGCGGCATTCCGGTGGTGCGGCGCGACGACGGCAGCCTGATCGGCATCGAAGCGGTGATCGACAAGGACGCTGCCAGCGCTCTTCTTGCGCGCCAGCTTCGCGCCGATGCCTTGTTGTTGCTGACCGATGTGGACGCGGTCTACCGCGGTTTCGGCAGCGCGAACGCCGAGCCGATTGCCCAAATGTCCCCGGACGAGGCCCGCGCCTTTGGCGCGCCCGCAGGGTCAATGGGCCCGAAGATCGTCGCTGCCGGCGACTTCGCAGACACCGGCGCCTTCACCGGGATCGGCCGGCTGGAAGATGCCATCGCGATACTGGACGGCCGCGCCGGCACGCGGATCGACAAGGCCATTGTCGCAAGGTGATCCGTCGGTGTGGCGATGATCGGCACGGTGTCAAATGGATCGGGAGCTTTCCAGCCCTCGATCTCGAGAAGGCGGCGGGCGGCGTCATCGATATTGTATCGCCACGGCGAAAAAACCCGAACGTGCCCCCATTCCAGCAGAGAAGCACCGACGGAACTGCCCTTCTCGAAAACCATCGGCTCGATGCCCCGCTCGACGAGGCGTGCGGCCGCCGCAAGCCCGACCGGCCCCGCACCTATGATCGCCACGGGAAGTTCTGATCTGACAGACATTTCGCCTCCCTTTTCCGTGTTTCTAGAATTATAGATGTAAAAAAAGAGGCGTCACGCCACCTCTTCCTTCTGCTCGCCGCAACATTTCTGGTCCGCGCAGCACTCGTCCACGAGGAAGCCGATCAGCGACCGCATGGTCGGATAGTCCGCCCGGCAGATCAACGTCGTCGCCTGTCTCTCCTGTGAAGCCAGGCCTGCCTCCACCAATCGCTTGAGGTGGTGGGACAAGGTCGACGCCGGGATGCCGACGCGCTCCTGGAGATGACCGACGGCGATGCCGTCGCGCCCCGCGCTTACGAGCGTCCGGTAGATATTCAGCCGGGAGGAATTACCCAGCGCTTCCAGTTGCGATGCCGCTTTTTCGATAATCATGGAAATAAGCTATGCAGATCAATCGAGGCTGTCAGTGTCTATTTCGACAATCCTAGAAATTCTCTGTACGCATTGTCAGACCTTGGCCGAGGCGATGACGTAGTGTAGCCAAGTATGACGCAGCCATTCGTCGGAGCCGACACATTCGGAGTCACGCCCGCGGTGCCATCGGAAAGTCCGAAGGCGCGATCGGATACTTCCGTTTTCCTTGCCGCACGGCGCAAGGCATCTGCTCTCCATCGAAGAAGGAGATGCAGATGACAGATACCAAGATCGAAGGCGCGGAAATCGTTATCGTCGGTGGGAGCTCCGGCATGGGATTGGCGCTTGCGCGGCGGCTGCTTTCCGAGGGAGCGCATGTCACCATCGCGGGTCGTACAGCGGCGAAGCTTCAAGCCGCCTGCGAGGCGCTCGATGACCATCAAGGACTGAGTACCGCAGTCCTCGATCTGACACGCGAAGGTGAGGTTGCTGCCTTCTTCGCCGATCGCGCTCGGGTCGATCATATCGTCAGCACGGCGGCCGATATTGACGGGGCTTATCAGCTGTTGCCGGATATCCAGATATCCGCGGCGCAGCGGGTGGTGGAAAGCAAGTTCTACGGGCCCTTGCTGCTTGCCAAACACGGTGCAGCCCGTCTGCCGCCCTCGGGTTCGATCACTTATACATCGGGGGTGGCGGCCTACCGGCCGGCAGCGCGCGGTTCGGTCGTCGCAGCCGTGAACGCCGCGCTAGAAGGACTTGTGCGAGCTCTCGCTGTGGAACTCGCGCCTCTTCGTATCAATGCCGTATCGCCGGGATGGGTGGCGACGCCCATCTGGAAATCTGTCGCGGGCGATGCCGCGAAGGCGAGGCTGGACGCGATGGCCGAACGCTTGCCGGTCGGTCGGGTCGGCCAGCCCGAAGACATTGCCGATGCGATCCGTTTCCTGATCGGTAACAGCTTTGCCACCGGTACTATTCTTCACGTCGAAGGCGGGCATCGGCTGGTCTGACCGGTCGCAACTCGCTCTGCGCTGCGGCAAGCAGCAGGGAAAGCGCCGGTGGTTGTACCCGCCGGCGCCGCCAGACCATGATCAGCGAAGCCGTCGGTACGTCGTCCGGCCAAGGCAGTTCGGAAATGTCGTTGCGTTTCGCGTAGGCGCCGATCGCAAGACGCGGCACCAGGCCGTAGCCCGCGCGGGCCGCGACAAGCCTGATGATCGTCGCGATGCTGTCGACCTCGGTCGCGACCCGTGGTGCTTCGACGCCCGCGCCGGCAAAGGCGGCATCGAAGAGGCGGCGGTAGACGCAGCCCTCCTGGGTCGCGATGAAGGGCAATTGGCTCAGGTCGGCGAGGGTTGGGGGGCACCGAGCATCGGCGTTGCCGCTCGAAATGAGCGCAAGCGGTTCGTGCGATACCAGACGGGTGACGAAGCGCTCGTCTTGCTGGCCGCGATCGAAGGTGATCGCGAGGTCGATCGAACTGTCGTCCAGCCAGCGCTGCAGTTCGGCGCTGCCGCCGATTCTCAGTGTCAGGCCGACATCGGGATGTCTCTCCCGGAAGCGCGGCAGAAAGGCTGCGAGTTTCTCGGCCGCGATGGTCTCGAGCGTCCCGATTGCAAGAGTCCGCTCGCTCTGACAAGCAGAGGCGCGGACGGCAATCCGCGCCTCGTCGTTCAGCGCCAAAATCTCCTCCGCATAGGTCTTCATCACCTGCCCGGCCGGCGTCAGGATCACGCCATGGCGACTGCGCTCGAAGAGCTGGACGCCCAGTTCCTGCTCGAGAGACTGCATCTGGTCGCTCAAGCTCGACTGGGCAAGGTTCGCTTCCGTGGCGGCCCGAGTGACATTGCCGAGACGTGCGACGATGAGGAAGGTTTTCAACTGTCGTGGATTCATCTCAAGCCTCCGCGCTCACGGTCCCGCGATCGTCCATGTATCACACCGCGGCAGTCTGAGCTGCGGATCGGGCGTGTCACGGTCAAACAGGAAGACGGAATTGGTTCTCCCCTGGCCGAGCGTCAACGTGGAAAAATCCGGTCCAGGATACTCGGCGAGAAGTCTGAGCCGCGACCTTGGCAGATAAGCCCGGCAGGGATCGCCAATCAGCGAGAGCACGCCTGAAGCCAGGCATCGGTTAAGAAGAGCCGTGATCCTCTCGGCAAGTGCTTCGTCATAGAAGAGATCGCCGACCAGCACGATGTCGAAGTCGAGCACGGGCTCGGCCGACAGATCGCCGAGCCGAGTGGTGATCGAGACTGCGTTGGCCTCGGCATTGAGTTCGATCGCGGCCATGGCATAGGGATCGACGTCGGCTGCGACGACCGCCGATGCCCCCGCCTTCGCCGCTGCGATACCGACAATGCCGGAACCGGCGCCCAGATCGAGGACCCGCCGGCCCGACACCAATGCCGGGTTGTCGAGGACATGCCGTGCCAGTGCCAGTCCCCCGCCCCAGAGATGGGCCCAATAGGGTGCGCCGAACGCGTCGTCGTGCTCGGCGAGGCGCCAGAGCCCGCTTCTCGGGCCAGCGGTATAGAGCGAGATCTCCGGCACCGTCGCTGCGGGGCCGAGCGAAAAATTATCGCGGATGAACCGATGCAGGTCGATGGATTGATTGGAGGTGATGAGAGAGTTTCTCCTGTTGGAAATTGCCTTGCCGGGGTCTTATGGAGAGCCGTTGCCGGAAAGGATCTGTGCCGCGCCGCGCACGGCGACGCGGAAGGCTTCGTCGAAATTGACGCCTCGAACGGTCCAGACGTATTCCTCTTTTCCTGCGGCGGCTAGGCGCCATGTCCCGGTCCAGCCGAGGTCGGCATCGCTCCAGAGGAGCTTGCCCACCAGGGCGAGTTCGGCACCCGATGCCTTTGCGGCGCGGGCGAGTTCCGGTGCGCCAGGTCCCAACGCCCAGGCATCGACATCGGCGCTTGAGGGAAATGAAACCCGCATCGCCATTGGCTCGGCACCCAGCGCGAAGGACTCACGCATTGCGGCATCGCGTGGGTCGTCGGGCGAGACGCGGTACCGGGAGTCTCCTCGCCGGACATCGAGGAACACCGCGAGAGACGGCCGCGCGTCGCGCCAGGGACGGCTGCCGAGACTGGTGAGCAACTTGTCGATGACCATCGGATCATAGCGGCAGGTCAGATCGTGCGGGCGGTCGTAGGTGCCCTGCTCGTCATGGATAGGTCTCCCGGCCAGGCGGTCACGATAGGAGAAGGATCGAACAAAGGTGCCGGCACGTTCCCGCAGCGCCTTCATCTCGGGGCGGCGGGTGAGGCGCTGGTCGCCTGACACCCGGACAAGCACACGATCGAGACAATCCCGGAAGCCCGTCTCCCGGTTCTTTTCACCCTGCCCGGTGACGATCGCCCTCGCACTGTAGAGTTCATCGAACCCGTCCGCCGACATGGTACCGGGGGACGCTACCAGAACGAGCAGCATGGCCATTTTCGCGAAGCAATGCATGTTTCCCCAGCGCTTCCCGGCAGGTATCGGCCCCGCAACCTTCCACAGCGACCCCGATCGTGCAAATGCTTTCCTTCGGGCTTCCTCACCGACGGCATGGTGGAGAGACGGGTCGTGCCGTGAGCGTGCGGCAAGTTCAGGTGTTCGTGCGCTGGCTGAGCCAGATACTGCCGATGACCAATGCGATACCGACAATCTGAAGCACGGTCAGCGTCTGCCCGAGCAGGCTCCATCCCAGTAGCACCGCCGTCAGCGGGCTAAGGAACAAGAGGGACGATACGACCGAGGGAGGCAATCGTCCGATCCCGCGAAACCAGAGGGCATAGGTGAGGGCCGCCCCGATGAGGCCGAGCCATGCCAGTCCCAGAAGGTTGGCCGCCGTCGGAACAGGGATGGATTGTCCGGCGAGCAGAACAGCGGGAAGCAAGAGCAGGCCGCCTGCCGTCAGTTGCCAGGCGGTGAAGGTGAGCGGTGACACCGGAGGCCGCCACCTGCGAGCAAGGACGCTTCCGAGCGCCATGGACGTCGCGCCGGCGAGACCGGCGGCAACCCCGATTGCATCGAGCGCGGCGCTGGGCGTCAAGACGAGCAGGGCGACGCCGCCCATCCCGACAAGGGCGCCGATGATGTTCGATAGCCGCACCGGGCTGGACAGCAGCAAGGAGGCCAGAATGACGACGATAAGCGGTTGCGACGAGAGAACGGTGCCGGCAACCCCTCCGGGGAGCCGGTAGGCGGCGACAAACAGCATGCCGAGAAAGATCGAGATGTTGAGTGCGCCGAGCACGAATGCGCGCAGCCACCAAATTCCGCTCGGCAATTCACGGACGATCATCATCAGGATAAGGCCTGCGGGCAAGGCGCGCAGCATGGCGACGGTCATCGGCGAGAAACCCGGCAGGAATTCGGTCGTGACGAGATAGGTGCTGCCCCAGATGACAGGTGCGATCGCGGTCGTGGCAAGGTCGGAAACGCTGGTCTTCATGATATCTGCAGAACCTCCGAAAGCGGCCGGCGCGGCTTCTGTGGCCAGTTGCCGGGTGACGCGCGACCGACTGCAAGAAGCACGACGGGCATCTCGTTCTCGGCAAGATCGAATTCGCGAGCCACCGCGTCGGCATCGAAGCCGCCCATGAGGCTCGATGCTAGGTCCATTGCAGCGGCGGCATACATGAGCGTCGCTGCCCCAAGGGTAGCGGAACGTATCGCCTCGTCGCGGGCGGCATGGGGCTCGGAATATTGGGCCCTGACATTCTCCTGCCAACCCAAAGCCATGCCCTGCGGCATGTGTCCTGCGTCGACGAATGGGCGCAGCCGGTCGGCAAGGGCGGCGTGGTCGGGCGCCTGCCCACAGATGATGAATGTCACGGCGGCGTCCGAAACCTTGGCCTGGCCATAGGCATGTTGGCGCAGTCGTGCTTTCGCATCCGGTGTCCGGACTGCAATGAACCGCCAGTTCTGCAAGTTGTAGGCCGTCGGTGCGCGCGTGGCGAGCCGGACGAGCTCGCCGATTTCGGCGTCGGTGAGGCTGTGAGACGCGTCGAAACGATTGGCGGAAATGCGCTGCTCGATGAGAGGGATCATTGGATGGGGCATTGTGAGAAATTCCCTGACTCTGTTGCAGCAGAGGTAGCGAATTCACGCTCGGGATAGAATACGTTGATAGAGAAAGATACTCTTAGCTGTGAGGGAATAATCAGATGGACCGCTTTACGGCATTGCAGGTCTTTCGGCAGGTG
>DATGWU010000365.1:0-4054 GCA_035299345.1 Rhizobium sp. | reverse complement strand
AGTCGACCATCTGCGGCAGGTAGATCGGATTGAATTCCTTCGGCGCCGGATTGTTCGGCCGCATCGCGACGGGCTGCGGGGCGATTGCCGCCGGCTGGTCGAAGCTTCGCCGGATCTGCCGTCGCGGGGCAGGGGCGACCGGCTGTGGGCGCGGCGCATAGACAACCGGACGGACGGCGCCGCCGAGCTGCATCACCCAAGGGGCGGTGAGGTCGGAGCTGACGACGACCGGCGGACGGCTGCGATAACGGTCGTTGGCCTGCGCCTCCAGCGTGAAGGGCAGGACGAGGCTCGTGGCGAGCAGGAGGGTTTTCTTGATCATCGGGCGGACTCGCTACAATTAGACACCGAGAACTGAAGAAGGGCCGTCCTCCGGCCCCGGATCGCCGCACGGTGCCATCCGGCCGGCGCAGAATTGGTAAATCGCCGTTCATGAAAATGCAGTCCTTTCGATAAACCTTTCGTCAGGGTTAGCGGCCGGTTGTGAGAACTGGTGAACAAATGGTAAACATCGCGCACTGTCACGGAGAATCACGCGAATGGACGGAACGGGACTGATCACCGGCGACGACGGGCTCGTGCGCTGCTTCTGGCATGGCAATCTGGAGGACTACCGGCGCTACCACGACGACGAGTGGGGAACCCCGGTCTCCGACGACCGGCGTCTGTTCGAGAAGATTTGCCTCGAAGGGTTCCAGTCCGGACTCTCCTGGCTCACCATCCTGCGCAAGCGCGAGAATTTCCGCGCCGCCTTTGCCGGCTTCGATGTCGAGAAGGTCGCGCAGTTCGGCGAGGACGACATTGCCCGGCTGCTCGCGGACGCGGGTATCGTGCGCCATCGCGGCAAGATCGTCTCGACGATCAACAACGCCGCCCGGGCGATCGAGCTGAAGGCGGAGTTCGGCTCGCTCGCCCGCTATTTCTGGGGTTTCGAACCGACACCCGAAGAACGCCCCGCGCGGATGGACTACGCGACGCTTCGCGCCAACCCGACCTCGCCGACTTCGGTGCGGCTCTCGAAGGATCTGCGCAAGCGCGGCTGGACCTTCGTCGGCCCGACGACCGTCTACGCCTTCATGCAGGCGATGGGGCTGGTCAACGACCACATCGAGGGCTGCGTCTGCCGCGGCAAGGTCGAGGCGATGCGCGAGGCCTTCGCCCGCCCGCGCTGACGGCTCACTGCAGGTTTGCGAGCAGGTCCGGCAGTTCTCCGAGATGGGCGATCTCGCGAAAACGCGGCGCCTCGAGCGGCTTTTCCACCTGCTCCAGAACCCAGGTCAGTTCGTGCGGCACGAAGACGCCCCAGGCGCCGGCGGCGATTGCCGGCACCACGTCGGACTTCAGCGAATTGCCGACCATCATCGCCCGGTTCGGGCTGTCGCCGTTGCGGGAGAAGACGCGGCGATAGGTGGTCGCCGTCTTGTCGGAGACGATCTCCACCGCGTCGAAGAGTTCGCCGAGGCCCGACTGCGCGAGCTTGCGCTCCTGGTCGAAGAGGTCGCCCTTGGTGACGAGGATCAGGTAGTAGTCGCCCGCGAGCCTTTCCAGCGTGTGGCGTGC
The DNA here is from genome assembly GCA_035299345.1 of Rhizobium sp. Classification (GTDB taxonomy): domain Bacteria; phylum Pseudomonadota; class Alphaproteobacteria; order Rhizobiales; family Rhizobiaceae; genus Allorhizobium. The sequence continues at coordinate 2,494 of DATGWU010000365.1, read as the reverse complement.
GTGCGGCAGCGTCTCGACCGGATGGCTGAGCAACTCCCGCCCGATCCGGAGGATGTCATCGATTACCCGCGCGGGCGCGCAGCAGTCGGTGACTTCGAGCGCCGTCTCGATCATCGACAGCGTGAAGCCTTTGATGCCGAAGCCGTAATAGGCGAGATTGCGCTTCTCCGCCTCCAGCAGCCGCCCGGAAATCTGCTCGGGTTCGGCAAAATCGGCAAGCAGTGCGGTGAAGTGCTCTTCGGTCAGCCGGTAATACTGTTCGTTCTCCCAGAGCGTGTCGTCGGCATCGAAGCCGATGGTGGCGAGAGGTCGCAGGGTCATCGTCGTCAGTCCGCCGCATGAGATCGATCGGTCGCGAAGTTTAGTCCTCGCCTGTGGCAAAGCAATGGTCTCGCGCTGAGAAGGTCACAACGCAATCAGTTGACCGCGAGAAGCGCGAGCAGAACCAGGCTGAGGACGCAGAGCGCAAGAAGTGAGGCGGTCGCAGCGAGGATAACCCTGCCGCCGGAGCGGGCGACGGAACGCACGTCGACGGTCAGCCCCAGCCCGGCCATGGCGACGGTGGTGAGCAGGTCCGACACGTCGGCGATCGGCCCGAGAACGACGGCCGGGATGGCGCCGGCCGAACGCAGCGCCATCATTGCGGCAAAGCCCGCAATAAACCAGGGGGCGACGTGGCGGAGGGAAACCCTGCCACCCTTGCCGTTCCCGACTGCACCGAGTGCCAGCAGCACCGGACCGAGCATCAGCACGCGGATCAGCTTGACCACCGTGCCGGCATGGCTGCTGACGATGCCGGCCGAGGCGGTCGCGGCCAGAACCTGCGGGACTGCGTAGACGGTGAGGCCGGCGAAGATGCCGAATTGCAGGTCGCTGAGTTGCGCGACGGCATGCAGTGCGGGCATCAGCAGGACGGCTCCGACGCCGAGCACTGCCGTAAACGCGATGGCTGCCGCTACGTCGTCGGCCTCCGCCGCGATCACCGGTGCGGCGGCTGCGATCGCCGAATTGCCGCAGATCGAGTTGCCGCAGGCGACGAGCGTGGCGAGTTTCGGGGCAAGCCCGAGCGCCCGCCCGATGCCGTAACTCACGGTGAGCGAGAGCACCACGACGGCGGCGATCCCCGCGACCAGCAGAACGCCGGCCGCGCCGATCTCGGCGACGCTGACCGAGGCGCCGAGCAGCACCACGGCCACTTCGAGCAGGATCTTGGCGCTGAAGGCGATGCCGGTATCGAAGGCGGGCGGGATACGGATGGAGGAGCGCAAGCCCGTGCCGAGCAGGATGGCGAGCACCAGGCTCTCGATCCAGTGCCCCGCGAAAAGCGCGACTTCGACGCGTTCGAGGAGGAAGGCGAGTCCGGAAACGAGAACCGAAAGGGCAATGCCCGGCAGGAGGCGGGCAGTTTGGGTAAGCGGGAGCATGGAGACCGTGAGGGCAGTGGAAGACTGGCCGCAACTTGCTCTGCCGGATTGTCGACTTCCATCGAATAGTCTCTTATGTTTCGTTCGGAAAATCAGAACGAAAAAAGCCATGACCTTCGAACAGCTCTCCATCTTCGTCGCGGTCGCCGAACGCGAGCACCTGACCCGTGCTGCCGAGGCCCTGAGGCTGACGCCCTCGGCCGTCAGCGCCGCGATCCGCAACCTCGAGGCTTTCTATCGCGTGGCCCTGTTCCACCGGGTCGGTCGGCGGATCGAACTCACCGAAGAGGGCCGGCAGTTCCTCGAAGAGGCCCGCGCGGTGTTGCGCCGTGTGCGCTCTGCCGAACAGACGCTTGCCGAACTCGGCGGGCTGATGCGCGGCACGCTCGCGGTCGAGGCAAGTCAGACGGTCGCGAGCTACTGGCTGCCGCCGGTGCTGATGCGCTTTCATCACGCCCATCCCGGCGTGGACCTCAAATTCACCCTCGGCAACACGACATCGGTTACCGCGGCGGTGCTGGAAGGCAGGGCCGATATCGGCTTCGTCGAGGGCGTAGTCGACGAACCGGCGCTCTCGGTCTCGCGCCTCATCGACGATGCGATCCTCGTCGTCACGGCGCCGGACCACCCCTGGGCGGACGGCAGGCCGCTCACGCCGCAGGATCTGGTGGACGGCACCGACTGGGTGATGCGTGAGGCCGGCTCCGGCACCCGTGCGGCCTTCGAGGCGGCGATCGCCGCACGCGGCGTCGACCCGGCGGACCTGAAAGTGGTGCTGGAGCTGCCCTCCAACGAGGCGGTGCTGTCGGCCGTCCGTACCGGCGGCAGTGCGACCGTCGTCGCCGGGGTAGCCGCGCGGTGCTTTGTCGATGCGGCGCGGCTCGCGCGGGCGAATTTCACGCTGCCACCACGCGCCTTTTCGGTCCTCCGCCACAAGGAGCGGCGCGCGAGCCGGGCGGCCGATGCGCTCGAAAGGTTCGCCCGCGAGGCCGCCGCTGCGCCGGCCGCGGAATAGCGCCAGCCCCCGCGCATCCCTCAGACGGCGATCACCTCGTGGACGACGCGGTAGT
>DATGWU010000364.1:0-3459 GCA_035299345.1 Rhizobium sp. | reverse complement strand
GCTCCTGGCGGCGATCCATGCCGCCGGCTACGAGGCGAAGCCGGAGACGGTCGAGCTCGAAATCGAGGACATGACCTGCGCCTCTTGCGTCGGTCGGGTGGAGAAGGCCCTAAAGGCGGTGCCGGCTGTCGAACGCGCCGCGGTCAACCTGGCGACGGGGCAGGCGATCGTCTCCGTGCTTGGAGGCAAGACCCAGGTGCCCGCCTTGCTCGACGCGGTCCGCAAGGCTGGCTATGGCGCCAAGCCGGTGGCCGACACGGATAAGGGAGACGCCGCGCAGGCGGCACGCGCCCGCGAGATCGGCAGGTTGAGCCGTGATTTCGTCATTGCGTTCATCCTGACCCTGCCGCTTCTCGTCATGGAGATGGGTAGCCATCTCTATCCGCCGCTGCATCACACGCTGATGGAGATCTTTCCTGGAAATCTCCTGAACTATATCCAGTTTGCGCTGGCAACAGCCGTTCTGCTCGGACCGGGTCTCCGCTTCTATCTGAAAGGTTTTCCTGCGCTCCTGCGTGGCGGGCCGGACATGAATTCACTCGTCGCCATCGGAACGTCGGCGGCCTACGGCTATTCTCTCGTGACGACGTTCGCGCCGGAATTGTTGCCTTACGAGGCACGCAACATCTACTACGAGGCGGCGACGGTGATCGTCACGCTCATTCTGCTCGGGCGGTTGCTCGAAGCGCGGGCCAAGGGGCGTACCGGTGAGGCGATCCGCAAACTCGCCGGCCTGCAGGCGAAGACGGCTCGTGTCGAAAGAGACGGCGTCACGGTCGATGTTGCAACGGAGGCAGTCATCGTCGGCGATGTCGTGGTGATCCGCCCCGGTGAGCGAATTCCGGTTGACGGCACCGTGATCGACGGCGGCTCCTATGTCGACGAGTCCATGATTTCCGGCGAACCCGTACCTGTCGAGAAAGGCGCGGGTGCGACCGTCATCGGCGGCACGATCAACACGAGTGGGAGCTTCCGCTTCCGGGCGGAAAAGGTCGGCGCTGATACCATGCTTTCCCAGATCATCCGTATGGTCGGGGAGGCACAAGGAGCGAAACTGCCGATCCAGATGCTGGTCGACCAGGTGACGGGCTGGTTCGTACCGTTGGTCATGGTGATCGCGGCACTAACCTTTGTCGCCTGGGTGCTCGTTGGGCCCGACCCTGCCTACACCTACGGCCTCGTCGCGGCCGTCGCGGTGCTGATCATCGCTTGCCCTTGTGCGATGGGGCTTGCCACTCCGACGTCGATCATGGTCGGTACGGGACGTGCGGCGGAGCTGGGCGTGCTGTTCCGCAAGGGCGAGGCCCTGCAGAAACTGCGCGAGGCCGGCGTCGTCGTCATGGACAAGACCGGAACGATCACGAAGGGTCGGCCGGAACTTACCGACCTTATCGTGGCGAATGGATTTTCCGAGGACGAGGTGCTGATGCTGGCCGCCAGCCTGGAAGCGCGTTCGGAGCATCCGCTGGCAGAGGCGATCGTCAACGCGGCCGAAGCCCGCAAGATCGCCCTTGCCAACGTGGAGAAAGCCGATGCGGTACCGGGCTTCGGCATTACGGGTGCTGTAGCGGGTCGTGCGGTTTCTGCCGGCGCCGATCGGCTCATGACAAAGCTCGGTCTTTCGGTTGCGCCCTTCTCCGACGTTGCACGACGGCTGGCCGCAGAGGGAAAGACACCCCTTTACGTTGCCATTGATGGCGTCCTTGCCGGAGCAGTCGCCGTTGCCGATCCCTTGAAGGAGGCGAGCCCCGCTGCGGTTTCGGCGCTGAAATCGATGGGGCTGAAAGTGGTGATGGTGACCGGCGACAACCGCGGAACTGCGGAAGCGATCGCCCGCGCTACCGGTATCGACGAGGTGATCGCCGAAGTGTTGCCGGAAGGCAAGGTGGACGTGATCCGGGAATTGAAATCCAAGGGGTCGACCGTCGCCTTCGTCGGCGACGGCATCAATGATGCCCCGGCACTGGCGAGCGCGGATACCGGCCTCGCCATCGGAACCGGTACGGATGTGGCCATCGAAAGCGCTGATGTCGTGCTCGTCGGCGGCGATCTCGGCTCGGTCGTTCACGCAATCGAACTGAGCCGGGCGGTGATGCGGAACATACAGCAGAACCTGTTCTGGGCCTTCGGCTACAACGTTCTCCTCATCCCGGTGGCGGCGGGCGTACTCTATCCCGCCTTTGGTCTTCTGCTGTCGCCGATGATCGGCGCCGGCGCGATGGGCTTGTCGAGCGTTTTCGTGGTCACCAATGCGTTGCGTTTGAAGCGGGCGCAGGTGACCCGGCTTTCCTGACGAGGAGGAAGAGATATGAATATTGGTGAAGCTTCCGAGGCCTCCGGCGTTTCGGCCAAGATGATCCGGTACTACGAGGAAATCGGCCTCGTGCGGCCGGCCAGCCGCACCGCTTCAAACTATCGTCTTTACGGTGAAGAGGAAGTGCATCGCCTGCGGTTCATTCGCCGCGCCCGTTCCCTCGGCTTCTCGCTCGAAGAGACGGAGCGGCTGCTGAAGCTGTGGGACGACAAGAGCCGTGCGAGCGCGGAGGTGAAGAAGGTGGCGCTTGCCCACATCGTCGACCTCGAGGAGAAGATCGCAGCCATGAAGTCGATGGTGGCCACGCTGACGGAGCTCGCCGATTGCTGCCAGGGCGACCACCGGCCGAACTGCCCGATCCTTGCCGATCTCGCCGGTCCGGACGCGCGACGCAGGGGCCACTAGGCCATGGCAAGGGCGGAAAGCGTTGTTATACCGCCCAGGAATTTCCGCTTGACCTTCCCCATGGGGGAAGGTGCATCACTGATGGTATCCGTGTCGAGAGGCATAAGAGAAAAGGACAGTAACATGAGCGAACTCAATCTCTTCCGTGTAGAAGACATGACCTGCGGCCACTGCGCCAAGTCCGTGAAGGCCGCACTCGCCGACGCGCTGCCCGGGGCGGAGGTCTCCGTCGACCTCGTCTCTCATGAGGTGCGCGTCGCCGGAGATGCCGCGAAAGCCGAAGCGGCGATCCGCGAGGCCGGCTATACTCCGGAACGGCTCGGAGCCTGACGGGGCTCGTGGCTTCTGCAATCTCGTCGGAATTTGATCTTCCTCAAGGCTGAGCGGTTGACCTCCGGTTAAGACATATTCATATCGCTATGTGTTAACAGGAAAGGCTCCCCCGATGGTCACGAAATACTATCCCGACATCACCAAGGATATCTCCGCCCAAACCAAGACTTTGCGGAAGGACATTCCCGATGTCATGGCAGGCTTTTCCGCCATGGCGTCAGCGGCGACCCGCGACGGAGCGCTCGACAAGAAGACAAAGGAGTTCGTGGCGCTGGCGATCGCGATTGCCACACGCTGCGACGGGTGCATCGGCTTCCACACCGATGCGCTGGTGAAGCTTGGCGCGACCAAGGCGGAGTTCGAAGAGACGCTCGGCATGGCCGTCTATATGGGGGGCGGCCCGTCGC
>DATGWU010000363.1:0-4004 GCA_035299345.1 Rhizobium sp. | reverse complement strand
GCGACCGCCATGGCGAGGATCGCGAGAAAGGTCTGCAGATCGACCGTCATGCCGGGCCCTCCTCGTGTTCGGGCATGAGGACGGCCGCGGCGACACCGGCCAGTGCGCCGGCGAGGATATACCAGACGCCCGGCACTGCCGCCTGCACCAGCACCGCTGCGAGCCCGCTTGCGACGAGCACGAGGCCCGTGCGCGCGCCCTTCCAGAAATTCATCACCAGCACGATAAAGACGGCCGGGAAGACGAAATCGAGCCCGGTGACGGCCGGGTCGCCGAGGAAGGCACCGGCGAGCGAACCGGCAAAACCCGACGCCACCCAGACGAGGTAGAAGGGAATGACTGCGCCGGCGTACCAGAGCGGCGTGAGCCTCGCGCTCGCCGCGTGGGTTTCGGCGACCGCCCAGCCCTCGTCGGTCAGGAAGAGCACCGAGAGATACTTCCGCCAGCCGGGAAAATGCCCGAGCTTCGGCGCCAGCGATGCGCTCATCAGCACGTGGCGAATGTTGACGAGGAAGGCGGAGATACCGAGTGCCGCCCAGCTCGCCGGATGCGTCCAGATGTCCATGGCGACGAATTGCGAACCGCCGGCGAAGACCAGCGCACTCATCAGCGTCGCTTCGAGCGGCGAAAGACCGTTGCCCGCCGCGGCCGCCCCGAAGACGAGGCCGATCGGGATCACGGCTGTGATCAGCGGCGCCATACGGCGCACGGCGGAGAAGACTTCGGCGGCGCGGCCGCCACGGTGGTCCGGCATGTCAGGCATCCTGTTTGTCGATGAGACCCTGCTCATAGGCAAAGGGGACGAACGGGTCTTGAAGGAAAGTGATCAGCCCTTGCGGAACTGGCCGGGGGTGACACCGGTGCGTGCCTTGAAATGCCGGCTGAAATGCGCCTGGTCGGCAAAGCCGCAATCGAGCGCGACATCGGCGATCGGCCGTCCGAGCCGCAAGAGCGTACGCGCCTGCCGCACCCGAATGTCGGTCAGGAAAGCATGTGGGGTGATGTGGAATTCCTTGCGGAAGGCGCGGATGAGGTGCGCGCGCGACAGGCTGGCGGTCGCCGCAAGTTCGTCGAGGCCGACGTCCTTCGCAAAATTCTCCGTCAGATAGTCGCGTACCCGCCAGACGGCGCTGCGCTCGCGCGTATCGACGGGCGAGATGCGCCGGCTGCCGTGGCGGACGAAGATCGCGGCAAGCACCGAGAACATGCTCTCCTCGGCCTCGAGCGCGCCGACATTGTTTTCCAGCGCAAGGTGCGCCCGGTGGAAGGCCTGCGCCAGTTCCGGGTCGAGCGGCGTGCCGCGGGCAAAGGCGGGCGTCCCGTGGCACGCCTTGCCGGTCACATCTTCGAGGACATCGCGGTAGAGCGTCTCGCTCGGGTAGATCATGCGGTAGCGGTAGCCTTCGGCGCCCGGCGCGCCGTCATGCACGACCTCCGGGTTGATGAGGTAGAGATGGCCGGGGCCGGTCTCCTCGCGGCTGCCGCGGATGCGGGCGATCTGGCTCCCGCTCTCGATCGCGCCGATCGAGAAGGTGTCGTGGGCGTGCGGGGCGTATTCATGGGTGCGGAAGGTCGCGCTCAGGCATTCCATGCCCGCAAAGCGGCCGTCGCGCCAGAAATTGGTGCGTTCGGCCGTCGTCAGCGGCATGCCGCTCGCCGCTTCTGTCTGCGAAACGTTGTGCATCGCAAAATATTACCGCACCCAACCATTCCAGTCTTGAACAAAAGTGATAGGGTCGGCCCGTGCCGGGTCGCATCGCCGACCCTCCCCGCTTCTCCCCATATGATGCATAGTGCCAGATGACCGCTCTTACCGAAATCCCGCAGTTTCCCGAGGACTTTCTCAACGCGCCGTTGCGGCTCACCGTCGATCTCGGCGCGCTCGCCGACAACTGGCGCGACATGGCGCGACGTTCGGGCAGCGCGCGCGCGGCAGCCGTCGTCAAGGCGGACGCCTACGGCATGGGGATCGAGGACGCCGGCATCACGCTTTACGAGGCGGGCGCGCGCGACTTCTTCGTCGCCGTCCCTTCGGAAGGAGCGACGCTGCGCGCCTATGCGCCGGACGCGCGCATCTTCGTGCTCTCCGGCCTCTGGCCGGACGCCGAACAGACCTTCTTCGACAACGATCTCGTGCCGGTGATCGCCTCGCAGGAGCAGCTCGCCCTGTGGATGGCGGCCGTCTCCGAACGCGGCGACCACCCCTGCGCGCTCCATGTCGATACCGGCTTCAACCGGCTCGGCCTCGGCATGAAGGAAGCCTTCGAACTGGCCGGCGACGTATCGCGCCCGGCGAGCTTCTCGCCGGTGCTCGTGCTCAGCCACCTCGCCTGCGCGGACGATCCGTCGTCGCCGATGAACCGCCGGCAACTGGAATCTTTCCGCGAGGTTAGCGCCGCTTTCGAAGGGATCGAATCAAGTCTTTCAGCTTCTGCTGGAATCTTCCTCGGGTCCGATTACCACTTCGACCTCACCCGTCCGGGCATCGCGCTCTACGGCGGCGAGGCGGTCAACGGCGTCGCAAACCCGATGCGCCCGGTCGCCAAGGCCGAGGCGCGCATTCTCCAGGTCCGCGAGGCGGCGGCGGGCGAAACGGTGAGCTATGGCGGTACCCTGACGCTTGCCCGCGACAGCCGGCTCGCGATCGCCTCGGCCGGTTATGCGGACGGCTATCTGCGCAGTCTCTCGGGCACCGGCGTGCCGCTGCGCCAGACCAACATCCCCGGCGCCTGCGGCTTCATCGCCGGCAAACGCGTGCCGGTCTCCGGCCGTGTCACCATGGACCTGACGATCTTCGACGTCACCGACCTGCCGGACGGCGCGGTCAGGGCCGGCGACTACGTCGAGCTTTTCGGCCCGAACATGCCGGTCGACGAGGTTGCCCGCGCCGGCGGCACGATCGGCTACGAAATGCTCGTCGGCCTCGGCCTTCGCTACGAACGGCACTATCTGGAAGACGAGAATTGACCTCTGGCACGCAGGGATTTGTTCTGTTATTGTTCTCACGAACGAACCCTGCGCCATCTGTTGAGCGGAGCCAACCGTGCCGAACATCCAGTTGAATAAGCGCGACGAGAAGTTCGTCGAGAAGCAGGTCAACTCCGGCCTCTATGGGAGCGCCGAAGAGGTGGTGACCGCGGGTCTCCGGCTCCTGCGCGAACGGGACGAAGCAGACCTTCGCATGCTCATCCAGGAAGGAATCGACGACGTGGAAGCCGGCCGCGTCCACACCTACGAGAGTGCCGAGGCGTTTCTGGCGGATTTGCAGCGCGCAGAGAGCGATGCCCAAAAGCCGTGAGGTCGTCTGGTCGAGAAAGGCACGGCAGGATCTCCGGTCGATCTATCGCCATATTGCAAGGTTCAGCCCTGTCGCGGCCAACCGATTTGCGCTCGACCTCTACAACAAGATCGAAAACCTGGCGCGGCTCGGCCTCACCGGCGCGGGCGCGAAAGATATGGGCGACGACATCCGTGTCTTCGTCTATCGAGACCGGCGCTTCTTTGTCCGCGTCACCGATGAAGCCGTCACTGTCCTTCGCGTGATGCACGGCCGCCAGGACACCGCCACCGAAGATATCCCCGAAAGCGACACCTGATCCATGGCCAAAGCCCGAACCCAATTCGTCTGCCAGAACTGCGGCACTGTCCATACCCGCTGGGCCGGTAAGTGCGACGGCTGCGGCGAGTGGAACACCATCGTCGAGGAAGACCCGATGGGCGGCATCGGCGCAGGCCCCGGCAAGGTGCCGAAGAAGGGCCGGCCGGTGGCGCTCACCTCGCTCTCCGGCGAGATCGAGGAGGCGCCGCGCATCCCGACCGGCATGGCCGAGCTCGACCGGGCGACCGGCGGCGGTTTCGTGCGCGGCTCGGCGGTGCTGATCGGCGGCGATCCGGGCATCGGCAAATCGACACTTCTTATGCAGGCGGCGGCCGCGCTCTCCCGCAAGGGCCGGCGCGTCATCTACGTCTCGGGCGAAGAGGCGGTCGCGCAGGTCCGGCTGCGG
>DATGWU010000362.1:0-1853 GCA_035299345.1 Rhizobium sp. | reverse complement strand
CTCCGGCAGAAGAGCAGCAGGCTCCCGCTGAGGAACAGGCCCCGGCAGAGGAGCAACAGGCGCCGGCCGAGGAACAGGCGCCTGCAGAAGAGCAGCAGGCGCCGGCCGAGGAACAGAAGGCTCCGGCAGAAGAGCAGCAGGCTCCCGCTGAGGAACAGGCCCCGGCAGAGGAACAACAGGCACCTGCCGAGGAACAGGCACCTGCCGAAGAGCAGCAGGCCCCCGCGGAAGAGCAGCCGCCGGCGGAGGAGCAGGTACCTGCCGAGGAACAGCAGGTTCCCGCCCCGGACGCCACGCAGGGCGAGGCTCCGGCCGCTCCCGACCAGTCGTCCGCCGACCAGGCTCCGGAACAGCAGGGTGAGCAGGCCGTGATCCCGGCCGTCGAGCCCCCGGAAGAGGCTCCTGTTCCGGAAATCGTCGATACCCGCACCGAAGAAGAGAAGCTGCAGATCGCCGAAGATCCCTCCAAGACGGCCGAGACGGTCGTCCTGCCGGTCGACAACGGTGCCGCCGTTCTCGACAGCGACAAGGACGCCGACAACTCCGGAGGTGAGGGCGTGCGTGAGCAGCGCATGCAACTGCGGTCGGAAGAGCCGGTCGCCCCGCCGCCGGAAAGCGATGCGGCTGCGCAGGCCGAAGCAATCCAGGTCGAGCAACAGACCCTCGATGCGGCGATCAAGGAAGAGGGAACTAGGCTCGATGCTGCACCGGCCTTCCAGGTTCCGCAGACGGTCATCAACAACGTGACCAACGTCACCAACGTGACCAACAACACGGTGATCCAGAACAACGTCTCCAACCAGGTTACGGAAGTGAAGGTCATCGAGCAGATCGATGACCGGACGATCATCAATGTCGGCAACCAGATCGTCGTTCGCGGCGACGAGCGTCAGCGTATCCGCTACGACGCCGAGGACAGCTATTACGAAGAGCTGTCGCGTGGTCGCGTCCGCGAGACCGTGGTGCGCGGAAGCGGAACGCGGATCGTGACGATCTACAACCGCTATGGCGACATCATCCAGCGCTCGCGTATCACGGAGGACGGTGACGAGTACGTGCTGTTCTACGCCCCCGAGGCCGACACGGACCACGCGCGCGTCTATGTCGACGTCGGCTACAGCCTGCCGCCGATGCGTCTCACCGTGCCGCTCGACGACTACATCGTGACGATGTCGGACGCTCCGGACCGGGACTACTACGACTTCCTCGCCCGGCCGCCGGTCGAACGGGTGGAACGGGTCTACTCGATCGACGAAGTAAAGTCGTCGGCGCGCTTGCGCGACAAGGTTCGCCGTATCGATCTCGATACCATCACCTTCCCGTCGGGCTCGGCCGAAGTACCGCTCGCCCAGGCGAAGACCCTTCGCAAGGTCGCCGCGGCGATGGAGAAGGTGCTGGCGAAGGACCCGGGCGAGGTCTTCCTCATCGAAGGCCACACGGATGCTGTCGGTTCCGACCGCTCGAACCTCGTGCTTTCGGACCAGCGCGCCGAAACGGTCGCCAACCTGCTCACCGAGGTTTACGGCATCCCGCCGGAAAACATGACGGTCCAGGGGTATGGCGAGCGTTACCTCAAGATCCGCACGCAGGATGCCGAGCAGCAGAACCGGCGTGTGACCATCCGCCGTGTCACCCCGCTCGTGCGCCCGGTTGCGGCGAACCGTTAAGCGCAGCGGAAAGACAAAAGGAAGGGCCGCCGGCATCCACCGGCGGCCCTTTCGTCTGTTCAGGCGGCTGCAGGGGAAAGCGGTGGCAGGCCGGTCACGCGCGCGACGAAATCGGCGATCGCCATCGTGTCGTCGAGGTCGAACACCGGCAAGGCAGTGTCGGTCACGGGGTGATCGGCGGCAATC
>DATGWU010000361.1:0-10416 GCA_035299345.1 Rhizobium sp. | reverse complement strand
GCCGTCACGGGTGTAGATCGCGACGCCGTTGCCGTATTCGTGCTTCATCGGCAGCGAGAGCGCATCTTCATAGTTCTTGGCGCGGACCACCGAGAGAACCGGTCCGAAGATCTCGGTCTTGTAGATGTCCATGTCCGGGGTGACGTTGTCGAACAGGCAGCCGCCGACGAAGTTGCCGTTCTCGTAGCCTTGCAGCTTGAAATCGCGGCCGTCGACGACGAGCTTCGCACCCTGTTCCACACCACGATTGATGAGACCGAGGACGCGTTCACGTGCTTCCTTGGTGACGAGCGGGCCCAGATCGGCCTTTTCGTCGGTGTAGGGGCCGATGCGCAGTGACTCGACCATCGGGGTGAGCTTGTCGATCAGGCGGTTGGCGGTTTCCTCGCCGACCGGAACAGCGACCGAGATCGCCATGCAGCGCTCGCCGGCCGAACCGTAGCCCGCACCCATCAGGGCGTTGGCGGCCTGGTCCATGTCGGCGTCGGGCATGATGATCATGTGGTTCTTGGCGCCGCCGAAACACTGGGCGCGCTTGCCGTTCATCGCGGCCGTGCCGTAGACGTAGCGGGCGATCGGGGTCGAGCCGACGAAGGAGACGGCACCGATTTCCGGGTGAGTGAGGATACCGTCGACGGCTTCCTTGTCGCCGTTGACGACGTTGAGGATGCCGGCAGGAAGCCCGGCTTCGATCATCAGTTCGGCAAGGCGCATCGGCACGGACGGGTCCCGCTCGGACGGCTTAAGGATGAAGGCGTTGCCGCAGGCGATCGCCGGCGCGAACATCCACATCGGGATCATGCCGGGGAAGTTGAACGGGGTGATGCCGGCGCCGATGCCGACCGGCTGGCGGATCGAATACATGTCGATGTTCGGGCCGGCGCCTTCGGTGAACTCGCTCTTGGAAAGATGCGGAATGCCGATCACGAACTCGCAGACTTCGAGGCCGCGGACGACGTCGCCCTTGGCGTCCTCGATGGTCTTGCCGTGCTCACGCGACAGCATTTCGGCAAGCTCGTCCATGTTGTCGTTCAGGAGCTGGACGAACTTCATGAACACGCGGGCGCGGCGCTGCGGATTGGTGGCAGCCCATTTCGGCTGTGCCGCCTTGGCGGACTGGACGGCGGCGTTCAGTTCGGCGGCGCTTGCAAGCGCCACCTGCGCCTGCACTTCGCCGGTCGCAGGATTGTAGACGGGGGCGGTTCGGCCGCTGGTGCCGGCGACGCGCTTGCCGTCGATGAAATGCCCGATCTCATACATGGATGTGCCTCCTCAGGTTTTTCGCTGAAACCAGCATCCCACTTTAATTTGCACAACACAACGCGATGATATACGCATCTGTTGTGCAGAAATTGATGCTTCATGGAGGCAGTCGCGAGTGAACTGGGATGACGTGCGCATCTTTCTTGCGGTGGCGCGGGCCGGCCAGATCCTTGCAGCCTCGCGGCGGTTGGGCGTCAATCATGCGACGCTGTCGCGTCGGCTGACGGCGCTCGAGGAGGCGCTGCAGACCCGGCTCTTCGTCCGGCGGACCAATGGCTGCGAACTCACCGCCGAAGGCGAAGGCTTTCTCGTCTCCGCCGAGCGCATCGAAACCGAAATGCTGGCCGCCCAGGCACGGCTCGGACGCACCGACACGGCGGTCGCCGGAACGGTCCGGATCGGTGCGCCGGACGGGTTCGGCGTCGCCTTCCTCGCGCCCCGGCTGGGACGGCTCATCGACCGCCATCCGCAGCTCAAGATCCAGCTCGTGCCGGTGCCGCGGGCCTTTTCGCTGTCGAGCCGCGAGGCCGATATCGCGATCACGGTCGAGCGCCCAGAGACCGGCCGGCTCGTTTCCTCCAAGCTCACCGAATATACGCTCGGCCTCTACGCCTCCCGCGACTATCTCTCGGAGGCGGGAGGGCCGGCGAATGTCGAGGCGCTGAAGGAACACAGCCTGATCGGCTATGTGGAAGACCTCATCTACTCCGCCTCGCTCAATTATACCGGCGAAATCTCGCGCAGCTGGGATTCCTCCTTCGAGATATCGAGCGCCATCGGGCAGACCGAGGCGGTGCGCTCCGGCGCCGGCATCGGCATCCTGCACACCTATATCGCCCGGCAGTACCCGGAGCTCTGCAGGGTGCTGCCGGAGGTGGCGATCCGGCGCGCCTACTGGACGATCTTCCACGAAAGCGCCCGCGATCTGACGCGCGTGCGCACGGTCGTGCAATACCTGCAGGAGCTGGTGAACGAGGAACGCAAAATCTTCCTCTGACGCTCACCGGCAGGCGAGGACGACGGCTTCCGGCACGACCAGCCCACCGAAATAGGCGTCGGCGGGACGCATCTCGCGCCTGACGCTGCAGCCCTCGCCACCCCGCACAACCGCGGGCCGATCCGCCGCGAAGGCCACCGCGGCCGTATAGTCGCGATCCCGCAACATGAAATCGATCTTGCGGCCGGCGACTGCGACGGGTTCCTCGAGCCGGAAGCCGAAGACGACGGTCACGACGCCATCGGCAACGGTGGCATCGAAGGCGTCCGGTACGCCGAGCGCCACCCGCTCCCCGTCGGCCAAAAGCTCCGCGAAAAAGCCGTGTCCGAGATCGCCGGTCAGAGCCCGGCGCATCACCGCACGCTCGGCCGGATCGAAGGTACCGTCACCATTCGCATCGAACCGGGCGATCATACGGCGGCTCGAGGCTTCGTCGATTGCGAGGCTCTCGGCGACCGCGACCAGCCGGCCGGCCTTTACATCGAACAGCACGCGCGCAGTCACGGCGATATCCGGATGGCTCGCGGCGAGACCCGCGGACGCCAGCCAGAAGAGGGAGGCGACGAACGCCCGAACCGGCAAAGAACGGCGGATCATCCGGCAGGCTCCTTTCCGTCGAGCTCCTGCAGGACGCGCCCGAAGCCCGGGAACGCACCATCCGCCGGCGGCGCCGGAAACGGTGGCGGTTCGAGCGCGGTACGCTTGGCCGCCATATATGCCCCGCCGTAGAGAAAGCCGATGGCGATCAGCCAACTCGCGAAGATGCGGGCGGCAACCGTGAGCCAGGTCCGGTCGAAGGCGGCCGCGGCAAGCGCCACCGTGGCCGAGATCCAGACCTCAGCGGCAAAGGCCAGCGGCCGATAGCTCCACTCGTGCAGGGTCGGGTCGCCGAGAAGCGTCGCCACGGCCAGCATGGCGCCCGCCGGTGCCAGCAACGGCAGGGCGATCCATGCCCGCGCGCCACGCGGTAGCACGAGCGGCAGGCCGATGAGCACGCAGGCGATCGGCCCTGTGAGGAAGAGGTGTGCCGCAGCGCCGGGCACCGGAGCCATCAGGGCAAAGAACGGTTCGCGAAAGAAGCCGCCGGCGGCCGCGCCCAACACGAGGGACGCGAGCGCGAACGGCAACGCCCGCCGCGGCAACTGGCCGAGAATAAGGCCGAGACCGACAAGCGGCAGGATGCGTTCGGCGGTGAAGACGGAGGCGAGGAGCCAATTGCCCGGCCCGCCTGCCCGGTAGGTCAACGCTGCGAGGACCACCGCGCCGGCGAGCGCAAGCCCACACGCCGCCAGACGAAGACTTCGGCGCGACGGCGCCGCCACCGGCTTTTGCAGCGACATCAGGAAACGAGGAAGTAGAGGCCGCCGAGACCGATCAGCCCGCCGAGCGCACGCGACAGCTCGCCCGCGCGCACGCGCTGGAAGAGCAGGCCGACCGCGATGCCGGCGACGTGGATGAGACCGGTCGCGACGACGAAGCCGATCGCATAATCGGCAGGGTCGGTGGCGTTCGGCAATTCGGCGCCGTGCGCATAGCCGTGGAAGATCGCGAAGACACTGATCACCGCGAGCGCGAGCCATTCCGGCGGGCGCCACAGCAGGGCGATCGAGGCGCCGAGGACGATGATGGAAAGAGCAATGCCGCTTTCGACGGCCGGCAGCGGAACGCCGGCAATCCCCAGCATACCGCCGGCGACCATGATCAGTGGGAAGGCGATCGGCAGGCTCCAGACCGCGCGGCCGCCCATCTGCGCGCCCCAGAGGCCGACGCAGAACATCGCCAGCATGTGGTCGACGCCCGAAAGGGGATGCTCGAAACCATGGAGAAAGCCGCCAGCCTGCCCCTGCAGGATGTGCGCCTGCGCCACGGCCGGCACCGTCGCCAGCGCAAGGCCGCAAAGCACGACCGCTGCAACGCGACGCGGTACATTCGAAAACAGCATGGGTACGATCTCCCGTTCGACGTGTCGCAAGCCACCGGCAGATGCCGGCGAGTCGGGCCTCGACTATATCCGAATCACCGGAAATTGTAGATGGATCGTGTCTGACGACGCTGTCGGACGCCATCGCGTACCCTGGAGAAATACCATGATCCGCCTGCCGAAGTCTCCCCGCCGGTCCAGAATCCGCCGCCGCGGCGCATCTTTCCTGCCGGTCATTTTTGCGACGGTCGGGATGGCGGCTGTGCCCGCGCAAGCCTTTGCCCATGCGCTTGGCGGCGTCATGGGCGGCTTCGGTAGCGGCTTCGGCCATCCGCTCGCCGGCTTCGATCACTTCCTCGCGATGCTGGCGGTCGGGCTCTGGGGCGCACAGATGGGTGGCAGGTCCGTGTGGGCGCTTCCGGCCACCTTCCCGCTGATCATGTGCATCGGCGGCTTTGCCGGCATGCTCGGGCTCTTTCCCGACGACCTCATCCGGATCGCGATCGCCGTCTCGCTCCTCGTGCTCGGCGGGGTGATCGCGGCCCGCTGGGTGGCGCCGGAATGGGCAGCACTCGTGATCGTCGCGTTCTTCGCGATCTTCCACGGCTATCCGCACGGACAGCTGACGCTGCGGGCGACCGATCCCGCCGCCTTCACCGTCGGCTTCGTCGTCTCGACTGGCCTCATCCACATCCTCGGGATCGGCATCGGCTTCGCGCTCGGCCGGCTCTATCACGGCTACGTCGTGCGTGCGCTCGGCGGTCTGATTGCCGCAAGCGGCGTCTATTACCTGCTGGTCTAGGTCGATTTTTTGCCGGGGAGATAATCGCGCCGATCCTTGGGATTTAACAAAGAACAAGTCCCGTCCCCGCCCTAGCGTGCGCTTCATCACCGAACGAGGGTCGAAGCGACATGGACAAGAACTTCATCGAAACATATGGCGACGCGCGCCTGCCGCGCTACACCAGCTATCCGACCGCACCCCGCTTCTCCGCCGCGATCGGCGCCGGCACCTATGGCGACTGGCTTGCGGCAATCCCGGCGCGCGAGGCGGTTTCCCTTTATCTGCATATCCCCTTCTGCCGGTCGATGTGCTGGTATTGCGGCTGCCATACCTCGATCACCCAGAAGGATCAGCCGATCCTCGACTATCTCGAGGTGCTGAAACGCGAGGTCCGCGCCGTCGGCACGGCTGCCAAACGGCAACTGCGCGTCGGCAACGTGCACTTCGGTGGCGGCACGCCGACGATCATGGAAGCCGCCGAGTTCCTCGACCTCACGGCTTTCCTGCAGCAGAGCTTCGATTTCTCGCCTGCAGCCGAGGTTGCCGTCGAGATCGATCCGCGAACACTGAAGGCGGAAATGATCGCCGCCCTCGGACAGGCCGGTGTCAACCGTGCAAGCCTCGGCGTGCAGAGCTTCGATCCGGTGGTACAGAAGGCGATCAACCGCATCCAGACGGCAGAACAGACGGAGGACGCGGCAAAGGGGCTGCGCCGGACGGGTGTCGACAGCATCAATTTCGACCTCATCTACGGCCTGCCGCACCAGACCGTGCGCTCCTGCATCGAGACCGCGGAAACCGCAATCGCCATGCGACCGGACCGGTTCGCCGTCTTCGGCTACGCACATATCCCCGCCTTCAAGAAGCACCAGCGGATGATCGACGAGGCGGCGCTTCCGGGTGCCTCCGAACGCAATGCACAGGCCGAGGCGATCGCCGAGACGCTTGTCGCCGCGGGATACCAACGCATCGGGCTCGATCATTTCGCCCTGCCCGAGGACGAGCTCTCGCTTGCCCAGCGGCAGGGGCGGCTGCATCGGAATTTCCAGGGCTACACGACAGACGCCTGCAAGACCCTGATCGGCCTCGGCGCCTCGGCGATCGGGCGAACCGAAGAGGGCTATGCCCAGAACGAGGTGGCAATCGGGCAATATGCCCAGCACGTCGCCTCGGGTCGGCTCGCCACCGCGAAGGGCTATCGGCTGACGGCCGAGGACCGGCTGCGGGCGGCGGTGATCGAGCGGCTGATGTGCGATTTCCGCGCCGATCTTCACGGGATTGCGGGCAAGCACGGCTTTGACCCGGAGGTGCTGCTCGAAGCGAACACGATGCTCGAACGGCTGAAAGGCGACGGCGTCGTGGATCTAGATGACGGCGTGCTCACGGTGAAGCCCGACCACCGCTTCCTCATCCGCTCCGTCGCCGCGTGCTTCGATGCCTATCTGGCGGAAGCCGGCCGTACCTATTCCAAGGTGGCGTGAGGGAGAAGGCACGCTGCCGGACCGCAGCCTTGACTATGGGTTCGTCACGACCTACCTAACAGGTGCCGAAAAAATTTAAGGCCGGTACGGTTATTCCGGTCCCCGTGGAGCACGGGATCTAGTCGCGATATGTGAACCCACGGCACCAACCTCTCTTCCAGGTAGGTGCCACAAGGATCGCGTGGTCCATCATGGCGCCTCCGAAACAACGGGATAACCATGATCGACAAGCCTACGCTTCTGCTCTCACAACTCCTGATAGCCTTGATGATGTCCCTCTCGATGTCGGGCATCATGTCGCTGCTTGCGCTCGGGCCAAGTGCCGACTGGCTGCGGATATGGCCGCGCCAGTTCGTCATCGCCTGGCCGATCGCCTTCCTGCTGTCGCTGTTCATCAGTCGTTTCGGCTTCTTCCTCGCCGAGAGGCTGATGAGCCTCAGAACTCGCTGAATTCGGTTCGCGGAAAATAGTGTAAGGCCCGGCGATCCCCACCTCGCCGGGCCTTCCCGCAGCCGGCCTTCCGCCCTATCCGGCCAGGCCGCGGTATATCGCCGGCAGCGCAGATGGCAGCCGGGCGATATGCGAAACGATCGCGTAGCCGTTCTGCCCGAAGATCGCCGGCACGTAGGCTTGCGCCTCCCTGTCCACCGTCACGCCGAACACCTGCACGCCCGAGCGGCGCGCCTCGATGACTGCACGACGGCTGTCTTCGAGCGCGAAACGTCCTTCGTAATGATCGACATCGTTCGGCTTGCCGTCGGTCAGCACCAGAAGCAGGCGCCGACGGTTCGGCTGTTCCTTGAGTCCCGCGGTGGCGTGGCGGATCGCCGCTCCGATGCGGGTATAGTAACCCGGTTTCAGCGCCGCGATCCGGCGTTCCACCGTAGCATTCATCGGTTCCCCGAAGTCCTTGACGGTTTCCACCCGCACCCAGGAGCGCCGGCGCGAGGTGAAGGTCAGGATCGAATGGTTGTCGCCGCAGGCCGAAAGTCCGTGTGCGAGCACCAGCAGAGCCTCCTTCTCGACATCCAGCACCCGGCGGTCGTCGAACCAGGCATCCGTCGAGAGCGAAACGTCGACGAGGATCGTCACGGCGAGATCGTGGGCCTGCGGGCGGCTCATCAGATGGACGCGGTCGCTGCCCTGCCCGCCGGCGGCAAGGTCGGTTCTTGCGCGCACCACAGCGTCGAGGTCGAGGTCCGATCCGTCGATCTGTGCCCGCAGCACCTCGTGGCGCGGGCGTAGCACTTCGAACTGCCGCTTCACGCGACGGATGAGGCTGCGCATCTCGTCGCGGGCCTCCAGCGTCTCGCCCTCCACGGGGGCGGGGCTCGCGAGCACGCGGCAATGGTTCTTCAGGTAGGCGTTCGACCGATAGTCCCATTCCGGATAGGTGAGCTCCGCCGTGAGTGGCGTGCGGTCCAGCGCCTCCGGCGGCAGGTCGAGATCGAAACGGAAGCGCGCCGAGGGCCTGCCCTTGCGCTCGCCGAGCGTCATGTCGTCCAGTTCCTCGGCCGCAGCGGCGTCGTGGTCGTCGCTGTCGTCGCCGGGGCGATCGACATTGACCATCTCGGCCATGGCGAGGATCTTTTCGAAGCGGTTGAGAATGAAGGGGCTGCGTGACTGCTCGCGTCCGTCCTTCTTTTCCCGGGTCGCGACGTGGCGGCCGGCAATACCGGCTTGACGGTCTGCAGCGGAGGCCGGCGAATCCTCGTCCGTCCGGGCGTCACTCTCCTCGCGGATCAATGCGTCCGGCCAGAGCGGCACCGGCAGCATCGGCAGGTAGCCGGGCGGCGCGCGTTCCGGAAACTGACGCGGCTCGGGCTCGGCAAGCCGACCGACGCCCTTCAGCAAGAGGTCGCGTATGCGGTCCTCGACACGCTGCTCGACGGTCGGCAGGGTGCCGCGCCGACGCTCCTTCAGCACTGCGGCGCAGAGCCTGCGATAGCGCGGCTCGAGCCCCGGAAAGGCAGACAGGACAGTCGCGACCGTCGCCTCCGCACGGACGAGAGCCTCGAGGTCGCGGATGAGCGGATCACGTGCGTCCAGCGCTTCGAGCGGCATTACCGCCATGGTGGCGGCGAGCCAGATATAAAGGTCGCGATTGAGCGTCTTGTCCGGGAAAAGGTCGATCGCCGGCGGCAGCATCAGCGTCGCGTGGTCGCGGCCGGGCTGAACCAGTTTCTCCTCGCCTAGTCCGAGTCGCTGGCGGAGCTTCAGCCGGTGGCCGGATGTGCGCCCGCGGGCAGGCGCGACCTGCACGGCGTGCTCACCGCCGAACCCGCGGAAACAGACGGCGAGCACGGGCTGGATTTCATCGAGGCTTACCGCATCCTCGGGATAGCACGGCCACGTGCGGGTGTTCCCCGCCAGACGATGCCACGCACGTCCGACCGTCTCTTCGAGTTCGAGGAAATCCAGCATGGTCCGGTCCTCTCAGCGGATCACCGCATCGGCGACTTCGAGAAGCCCGGCGCGCACGTCCGGCTCGTCGGTCAGGGGCTCGATCATCGCCGAGCGCACCGCCTCGCGGATCGACAGTCCCGCATCGACCAGGCTCGCGCAGTAGACGAGCAGGCGGGTCGAGACGCCTTCCTCGAGGTCGTGGCCCTTCAGCGCCCGCAGCTTGCGGGCAAGCTCGACGAGCATGGCGACCCGGCCTTCGGACAGGCCGCTTTCGGCGGCGACGACGGCGATCTCCTGCTCCTTCGGCAGGAAGTCGAACTCGATTGCCACGAAGCGCTGCCGCGTCGAAGGCTTCAGCGTCTTGAGGAGATTCTGATAGCCGGGATTGTAGGAGACGACGAGCATGAAGCCGGGCGGGGCTTCGAGCTCCTCGCCGGTCCGTTCGAGCGGCAGGATGCGGCGGTCGTCGGTCAGCGGATGCAATACGACGGCGACGTCCTTGCGAGCCTCGACCACCTCGTCGAGATAGCAGATGCCGCCCTCGCGCACCGCCCTTGTGAGCGGCCCGTCGACCCAGACCGTGTCTCCGCCCTTCAGTAGATAGCGGCCGGTGAGGTCCGCGGCAGCGAGGTCGTCATGGCACGACACGGTGGACAGCGGCACGCCGAGCTTTGCCGCCATGTGGCTTACGAAGCGGGTCTTGCCGCAGCCGGTCGGCCCCTTGAGGAGCAGCGGCAGCTGCCGGGTCCAGGCTGTCTCGAAAAGCGCGCATTCGTTGCCGGCCGGCGTGTAGGACGGAATGTCGGCGGACGTGGACGCGGTCTTGAGCATCAGGTTCATTGGGGGTGTTCCTCGTGCTGAATTGTGTGGAGCCTGCTGCCTCCCCCGCATGAGGGAGGCAGCATAGCGGTCGACGCGCGGATCACTCCGCCGGCTGCGCCAGACTTGTGTAGCTCGGCTCGCGCTTCTTGCCCGGCACCAGGATCGCCCAGATGAACATCAGGGCCGAAACCAGCACCACCGCACCCGAACCCAGGCGGATCCAGTAGAAGAGAGCGAGCTGGTCCTGCACGTCCATGTAGCTTTCGCCGAGGACGCGCTGCAGATGCACCTGGAGGACGCCTGCGAAGGTGAGCGCGAAGGTCATCACCGACATCGCCGTGCACATCGCCCAGAAGCTGACCATGGAGAGCCACTGGTTATACGGTGCACGTCCGCGGATTTCCGGCACGGCATAGGCCATCACGGCGAGGTTCAGCATCACATAGGCGCCGAAGAAGGCGAGGTGACCGTGGGCGGCGGTGACCTGCGTGCCGTGGGTGTAGTAGTTCACCGACGACAGGGTGTGCAGGAAGCCCCACACGCCGGCGCCCAGGAAGGCCATCACCGAGCAGCCGACCGACCACAGCAGGGCGGCGCGGTTGGGATGGTGGCGGCCGGCTTTCCAGGTCATGCGGATGGTGAACACCACCATGGCGAAGAACGGAGCGACCTCAAGGGTGGAGAACAGCGAGCCGATCCACTGCCAGTAGCCCGGGGTGCCGATCCAGTAGTAGTGGTGGCC
>DATGWU010000360.1:0-3004 GCA_035299345.1 Rhizobium sp. | reverse complement strand
GCAATGGCGAGGCCGACATCGCGCTCTGCGGCGGCACGGAAGCCTGCGTGGACCCGGTCGCGATCGGCGGCTTTACCGCGGCAAAGGCGCTCTCCTTCGGCTTCAACGACGAGCCGCATCGCGCTTCCCGTCCGTTCGACGCGCATCACGACGGCTTCGTCCTTTCCGAGGGTGCGGCCATGCTCGTGATCGAGCGGCTCGGCCATGCCGAGACCCGCGGCGCCCGTCCGCTGGCGATGCTCTCCGGCTACGGCACCACCACCGACGCCCACCACGTGACGGCGGGCTGGCCCGACGGGCGCGAGGCGGCCCGGGCGATGGAGCTGGCGCTCGCCGTGGCAGGGCTCGCGCCGGAGAAGATCGGCTACGTCAATGCACACGCGACATCGACGCCGGTCGGCGATGCGGCGGAACTGGCAGCCCTGGAAAGGGTCTTCGGCCCGCGCGGCGGGGGCGTCGCGGTGAGCTCCACCAAATCGGCGACGGGGCACATGCTCGGGGCAGCGGGCGCGATTGAGGCGGTCTTTTCCGTCCTCGCCATCCGCGACGGCCTGCTGCCGGCCGGCCTCAACATCGAGGAGCCGGCGCCCGAGGCGGAAGGTTTCAACCTGCTGACCGGCAAGGCGTCGTCGGTTCGCGTCGACCATGTCCTGTCGAACGCCTTCGGCTTCGGCGGGGTGAACGCCGCCCTGGTCTTCAGCCGCTTCGCGTGAGGCTCAAAGAAGAAGCCGCGCCGGTCGCCCGGCACGGCTTCTCATGGATCAGGACTGGCGCCGAGGCTTACTGGAACGCCTGCAGGCCGGTCTGGGCACGGCCGAGGATCAGCGCATGGATGTCGTGCGTGCCCTCATAGGTGTTGACCGCTTCCAGGTTCATGACGTGGCGGATGACGCCGTATTCGTCGGAAACGCCGTTGCCGCCGTGCATGTCACGGGCGACGCGGGCGATGTCGAGCGCCTTGCCGCAATTGTTGCGCTTCATCATCGAGATGAGTTCGGCCGGCGCACGATGCTCGTCGAGAAGACGTCCGAGGCGCAGAACACCCTGCAGCCCAAGGGCGATCTCGGTTTCCATGTCGGCGAGCTTCTTCTGGACGAGCTGGGTGGCGGCGAGCGGCTTGCCGAACTGCTTGCGGTCGAGCGTGTACTGCCGTGCGGCGTGCCAGCAGAATTCGGCGGCACCGAGCGCGCCCCAGGCGATGCCGTAGCGGGCGCGGTTGAGGCAGCCGAACGGGCCGGCGAGACCGGCGACGTGCGGCAGCAGGTTTTCTTCCGGAACGAAGACTTCGTCCATCTGGATCATGCCGGTGACGGAGGCGCGCAGCGAGAACTTGCCTTCGATCTTCGGGGTTTCGAAACCCTTCATCCCGCGTTCGAGGATGAAGCCCTTGATCTTGCCGTCATGGGCGTCAGACTTTGCCCAGACGACAGCGACGTCGGCGATCGGCGAATTGGTGATCCAGTTCTTGGCGCCGGAGACGAGATAGCCGCCGTCGACCTTCTTCGCGCGGGTGATCATCGAGCCCGGATCGGAGCCATGGTCGGGTTCGGTGAGGCCGAAGCAGCCGACCCACTCGCCGCTTGCGAGCTTCGGCAGGTATTTGGCGCGCTGTTCGTCAGTGCCGTAGGCGAAGATCGGGTGCATGACGAGCGACGACTGCACCGACATTGCGGAGCGATAGCCCGAATCGACGCGCTCGACCTCGCGGGCGACGAGGCCGTAAGAGACGTAGTTGGCGCCGACGCCACCGAATTCCTCCGGGATGGTCGGACCGAGGAGACCGAGTTCACCCATTTCGGTCATGATCTCGCGATGGAAGATCTCGTGACGGTTCGCCTCAGTCACGCGGCTCGCGAGTTTGTCCTGGCAGTAGGCGCGAGCGGTGTCGCGGATCATGCGCTCTTCGTCGGTCAACTGCTCCTCGAGGAGGAAGGGGTCGTCCCAGACGAAGGCGGCCATCTTGGCGCGTGCCTGTTCCGGTGTTGCTGGATGGTGGTCTGTCATGTCGCCGTCCCTGCATGAATTCAATGGATTTTGACCTATTGCTACATCACCTTTCATGGAAGGAAAAGCCTTAAATTTGCGGTGATTAGCCAAAATCGTTTGAATTTTTCGAGCGCATGATATCATTCCATTTTGGAATGATATTGGCCAATCCCTTGACCGCGAAACGAAAAAGGCCCGACACCTCTTCCAAGGTGCCGGGCCTTCGCTTCATCCCTGGTGGATCAGAGATAGAAATCGCTCGTATACATCTTTGAGAGGCCGGAGACCGCCACCTGGAAGTCGGCGACGCCGTCGCCGTTCACGTCGCCGGAGAGAACGCCGCCCGAAAACCGCAATTCGCCCTCTGTGTGGCTGAAGGCCGCCGTGCCGATGAAGTCGAAGGCCTGGTTGCCGGAAAGGCCGCTGTCGGCGTCGATCGAGCGGAGATCGATCCTGTCGCTTTCGCTGTGATAAAAGTCGGTGATGACGTCGCGAGAGGTGCCGACGCGGCTGTCGGTGAGCTTGGTGAAGTGGAAGATGTCGGCGCCGGTGCCGCCGGTCATCACGTCACGACCGGCATCGCCGTAGAGCCTGTCGTTGCCCGAGCCGCCGTAGATGCGGTCGTTGCCGTTGCCACCCATCAGGATGTCGTTGCCGCCGTAGCCGTTCAGAAGGTCGTTGCCGTTGTCGCCCCAGAGCGTGTTGGCGACGTTTGATCCGAGGATCGTGTCGGCATAGCCGGTGCCGACGGCGTTCTCGATGCTGATCAGCGTCTCTTCCTCATAGCCCGTCGCAGTGGCATAGCCGTTGCCGAGATCGATCTTGACGCCGTAGCCCCTGAGGTCGGCATCGCCGTCCTGGATCTTGTAGCTGATCAGGTCGGTGCCGGTGCCGCCGTGGAAGGTGTTCTCCCAGCCGACCGAATAGAAGCGATCGTTGCCCGCCTCGCCATTATAGATGCTCTGGTACGTGTAGACCTGGATCGCGTCATTGCCGTCGCCGGCATTGATCTGGTCGA
>DATGWU010000359.1:0-10492 GCA_035299345.1 Rhizobium sp. | reverse complement strand
ATGGTTCGGAATACATGGAAACGGCCTGAGAGGGCCATCCCCTTCCCGCATACCTGGAACCTGCCCTTCGGGGCAGGTTTTTTGTGCCTGCGATTTGCGCGACTGTCGCGCAAAAACAGGTCGTCCGCCGCGGCGGGACCGGGCGGACGGGCAGATGTGCAAATATGTTCCGGGTCAGATCAGGCGGCGATCGCCTTGCCGGTGAAAATCTGCGTCAGGATCTTGCGGTCGAAAGGCTTCAGCAGGAATTCGTTCGCCCCGGCACGCTTGCCGGCCATCATCGTTTTCAGGTCGGCCTCGATCACGCAGTAATAGATGAGCACGCTCTTGCCGTCCGGCAGCGCACGGATATTGGTGATAAGGTCGAGCGCCCCGTCGAGGCCTGCATCGACGATGATGATGTTGGGAAGTTCGGTCTCGCAGCGCAGCAGCGCATCGCGGGCGGAAGCGGCTTCAAGAACGAGGAAACCGATCTCCGAGAGGATACGCTTGCCGACCTTGCGGACGATATCCGAACTGTCTGCGATCATCAGACGTTGCATCAGAGACTCCAAGTTTTCTACCCCGAATTGCGGCGCTGGGCCGAAGGATAGTCTATGGCGAGACCGCTAAGGAAAGGTTACCGCCCTTTTGTCCCTTTACGGAGCAAGTTCGGCGACATCCCCCGCCGAGGCACGGCCCCGGCGCGGACGGTCGTTCTGGCAGCGGAGTGACCGTCAGGCAGCCGGCACGAGCTCGGCGGTGAAGACGATTTCTTCGTCCGTCTGGTAATACTTGATCTCCATGCCGCATTCCTCGGCGAGAAGCACCGTGTAGTAGGGCTGGATCGAGTGGGCGTCGATCGCCTCCTCGATGGTGCCGGAGCAGATCTCCGCGAATTTTGCCGGCACCCGCATCATGCGTCCCTTCGCGGTGATGCGGAATTTCACCTCGAATTCGGGATCTTCGAGGGCTACGTCGATCGAACCGCCCCGCGGAATGGCGCTGTAGGCGACGAGAAAGAGGTTGAGCAGAAGCTTGACCCGGTTCTTGGCGATGATCGCCCGCGGACCGTTCCAGGCGAGTTCGGTCTTCTTTTCCGCGGCGACGAAGTCGCGCGCGGCCTTCTCCGCCTCTCCGGTATCGATGGAAGCGCCGACCGATCCGGAGGCACCGAAGGCCAGACGGGCGAATTTCAGTCGCACCGAGGCGTTCAGCGCACTGGTGCGGATGAGTTCCATCGCATCCTCGTCGGCGCCGCCTTCGTCGAGGAGTTCCAACCCGTTGTTGATCGCTCCGACCGGCGAGATCACGTCGTGACAGACCCGGCTGCACAGCAGCGCTGCCAGATCGGGACCGGCGAGAGTGAGGTTGGCATTCTTCGGCATCGATGTCTCCTGGAGGCGCGGTCACCCCGCAAAAGCAGGGTCGCATGAGCAAGCGGCCTTCCCGGTCGGGCGGGAATCCTCGCGCCATAATGACACCATATTTGGTAAACCGATTATTAAGGCGATCACGACTAAATAGTTTTACTCGGCATAGTGATGCACGCGCATCGAAAAGTTTGGAGGAAACCATGCGCCCTGACTTCATCCGCGAGACCGCAGGCCTTCGTGCGCTGATGGCGGCGATCGTCCTTCTTGTCGGCATGGGCTTCCACGTGGCGCCCGTCGCGGCCGCGAACGACGAATACACCGCCCAGGAAATCGTCGACGCCGGCCACAGCTTCTTCGGTGAAACCAGCGGCGCGCTCGCCAAGGTGATCGAGAAGGCATTCTCCCAGTACGGACTGCCGAACGGCTACATCCTCGGCCAGGAAGGCTCCGGCGCCTTCATCGCCGGCCTCACCTACGGCGAAGGCATGCTCTATACCAAGAATGCCGGTCAGCACGACGTCTTCTGGCAGGGCCCTTCCCTCGGCCTCGATTACGGCGGCAACGGCACGCGGGCCATGATGCTGGTCTACGACCTGCCGAGCATCGACAGCCTCTTCGCCCGCTACGGCGGCGTCAGCGGCTCGGCCTACGTGGTCGCCGGCCTCGGTATGACCGTGCTGAAGAACCAGAACATCGTCCTCGTGCCGATCCGCACCGGTGTCGGCGCACGCCTCGGCATCAATGTCGGCTACTTGAAGCTCACCCGCCAGCCGACCTGGAACCCCTTCTGAACGGACCCGGCGCGTCGGCGCCGGAACCGCGCCTCAGGAGACTTTCTCGGGCCACGACCGTCGCGCCCGCTTGTTCTGCGGGAAGCCGCGTGTTTAATGACAGGCCGGGTGTCCGCAATACCTCAGTCGAGATGACGCGATCGTGATTGAATATGCACTGCTATTCGGATTGGGCTTCCTCTCGGCAGTTCTCCTGGTGATGCTGGTCGCGCCGTCGGTTCACAAACGGATCGTCCGCTATACCGAGAAGCGGCTGAAGGCGACGGTGCCGCTCAGCCCGCGCGAAGTTCGCGCCCAGAAGGACATGGCCCGCGCCGTCTATGCCGCCGAGAACGCCCGGATGTCGCAGGACCTGAAGCGCGAGCGCGACAAGTCCGTCGACCTCAAGCTCAAGAACGAGACACTCGCCACGGAGGCCGGCCGGCTCTCCGCGGAAAGCCAGGACCTCCGCACCCAGATCGACGAGATGAGCGTCGAGGCCGCGAATTTCCGTGCGGAGATCCGGCGCGCCGAGAGCGAGGCGCTGCATCTGCACGCGACGCTGAAGCGCACCGAGGAGGCGGCCGTCGCCAAGGACCTGGAGATCGAGCGCCTGGTCGTGCGCATTTCCCGGATGAACCGCGAAATCGACGACCTGAAGATCGAGAAGAGCGGTCGCGACACCGAGATCGAGAACCTGAAGATGCGGGTACAGACGCTGCGAGCCGAGCGCGACGAGTTGGGGCGGGAGACGAAGCTCGCCACCCGCCGCGCCAAGGACGCGGAGATGCGGCTGGCGCAGGAAGAAGACAAGCTCCTGCGGCTCGACGACCGGCTGGCGCGGCTGATGGCCGAGGTCGTGGACAAGGATGCCGTCATCGAACGCCGGACGAAGGAGATCGCCACACTCAGGGAAAATCTGAAGGCCGGCAATCGCCAGGTGCGGGCGGCGCTCCGCGCCCTTCGCGCCGCCAATATTTCCGCGCCCGACATCAAGGAGATCGACATTCCCGAGCAAGCCACCGAAGATCCGCTGGTGTTGATGCAGCCGGCGGCCGCGATCGACCCCGATCTCCTCGCCGAGGAACTGCGCCACCGCCACACGGCACTCACCGAGCGGCTGATGAAGGCGACCTCGCCCGCAAACGACGAGGCGCTGCGCCAGGAAATCGCCGAGATCGCCGCCAAGATGATCGCGCTGACCGCCCGCCGGGAAGGCGTTGGCTCGCCGATCCGCGCGCTGTTGTCCAAGGTTCCCGTCCGCAGCGTCGAGGCTCGCAAGTCGCTCGCCGAACGCGCGGTGGCCTTCGATCCGTCGCTGCCGGCGGCGGCCGTTCCGACGACGCCCGAATAACGATTTTTCAGAGGATGCGCTTGGCCATCGCCGCGCTGTAGAGGGCAATCCCGCTCGCCGTGCCGACATTCAGGCTGTCGAGCTCCGGCGACTGGGCGATGCGGGCTGTGTGGAACCGCGACAGCACCGCCTCCGGCAGCCCCTCGCCTTCCGTTCCCATGACCAGCGCCAGGCGCGGAGACGGCGCGATGTCGCGGATTTCGGCCTCGCCCTTCGGCGACAGCGCCCAGATCGCGAACCCGGCTTCGGCGAGTGCCCCGAGCATGTCGAGGATCGAGCCCTCCCGCGCATAGGGCATGGTGAGCACTGATCCGACCGACACGCGGAGCGCCTTGCGGTAGAGCGGATCGCAGCAAGTTTCGTCAAGTACCACGGCGCTCGCGCCGAAGGCGGCCGCATTGCGGAACATCGCGCCGACATTGTCGTGGTTGGAGATGCCGCAGGCGGCAAGCACGAGCGCGTCGTCCGGCAGCCCCCGCAACAGTTCCTTCAGCGGAGGTGCGGCGTCGCGAACGCCGAGCGCCAGCACACCGCGATGAAGATGGAAGCCGGCGATCGCATCGATCACAGGAGCCTCCGCCTCGTAGACGGGAACATCCGCCGGAAAGAGCGACAGGATGTCGGCGAGACCGGCGGCCCGGTTGCGCAGGAGCAGGATCTTCTCCGCCCGGATGCCGCGGCCCGCCCCGTGCGCCGCCGCCAGCATGCGCAGGACGACCGTGCCTTCGGCGACGAACCGTCCTTCCCGTCCCGTGAGATCGCGCTCGCGGATGTGCCGGAACTCCGCGATGCGCGGATCGTCCGGATCGGTGATCTCCGTTCTTTCGCGCGCCGGCGTCATACGGCTGGGGTCACTGTCCGGCGACCGTCACGTCGGCGACGACGCGGCCGACGGTGATGTCGAAGACGAGCGCCTTGCGCGTGCCGTCGGCCATCTGGCCGAAGAAAAGGATCTGGCTACCCGAAAGCGCGGTCGACTGGACGGTGAAGCCCTGCGGCAGGCTGGCCGTCGCCGTTACCGGCTGGTCGGCAGGGATGGCGAGCGAGGTTGAAGCGACCGGTTCACGCGTCTCGGTCTTGGTCGCCTTGTAGACAACCGCCGCCAACACCGCCATAAGGCTGACGAACATGATGCCCGCGGAGACGAGTTGCAGACGCACCATCTTTCGGCGGACGTTCTCGAGCGCCGGATCGAGCGGTTTTTCTTCCTGTTCTTCTGGCTCGAAATTCGTCATATACGCTTGCCTTTCCTTCGGAGCGACCGGCCGTGGCCCGTTCTGATCGAGAGCGAACCGGGCGGAAAACCGCCGTTACGCAGGATCGCAGGGATGAACGACCCCTTTAACCAACCCGAAA
Organism: Rhizobium sp.; assembly: GCA_035299345.1. GTDB lineage: Bacteria > Pseudomonadota > Alphaproteobacteria > Rhizobiales > Rhizobiaceae > Allorhizobium. The sequence continues at coordinate 5,657 of DATGWU010000359.1, read as the reverse complement.
GCGCAAGGAAAGAGCTGATTGCCGGCGACGATGCCGAAGGCCGCATCGATGCCTGGCTTGCCGCCCATCTCGAAGGCAGTCTCTCGCGCAGCCGCGTCAAGGCGCTGATCGAGCAGGGCGCGGTCACGCTGAACGGCAATCCGACCACCGAGCCGAAGCGCAAGATCCACCCCGGAGACCGTCTGGCGATCGTGATGCCGGAGCCGGAAGACCCGGAGCCGAAGGGCGAGGATATCCCCCTCGACGTCGTCTACGAGGACAAGGACCTGATCGTCGTCATCAAGCCGCCGGGGCTCGTCGTCCATCCGGCGGCGGGGAACTGGACCGGCACGCTCGTCAACGCGCTGATTCATCATTGCGGTGACAGCCTCTCGGGGATCGGTGGGGTCAGACGGCCGGGCATCGTCCACCGGCTCGACAAGGATACCTCGGGCGTCATGGTCGTCGCCAAGAACGACCTCTCCCATCGCCACCTCGCCGACCAGTTCGCCGACCACGGCCGCACCGGTCCGCTGGAACGCGCCTACCAGGCAATCGTCTGGGGCCGGCCGCGGAGCCTGCACGGAACGATCGACGCGCCGCTTGGCCGCGGCGGTGACCGCACCAAGCGGGCCGTCAAGCGCGAGGAGAGCGACGACGCGCGCGAGGCGATCACCCATTACGAGGTGCTCGAACGCTACGGCGAGAAGCCGGATGCCACCTGCATCGCCTCGCTCGTCGAATGCCGGCTGGAGACTGGCCGCACCCACCAGATCCGCGTTCATATGGCCCATATCGGCCATCCGCTCATCGGCGACGTCGACTATGGCGCCGCCTTCCGCACCAAGGCAAACCTGCTGCCGGAACCTGCGCGGGCCATCGTCAATCGCTTCCCGCGCCAGGCACTGCACGCCTACCTGCTGCAGTTCGAACACCCCTCGACCGGCGAGGTCATGCGCTTTGAAGTGCCCCTGCCGGACGACATGGTCAAGGTGATCGAGGCATTGCGCGCAATCTGAGCCTCGGCGCCGGATAACGATTCATATCGGTCGATTTTCTCAAGAAACGGGTGGCGGAACGCGCATGTTCGCGTTATGTTCTTCGTCCCAAACTGGAGAACCGGCCATGGCCTTCGTGGTAAACCTGCTGCTCGAGACGGAGAGCGTCGTTGTTCGCGACGTCATCTGCGACGGCGCGTGCCGCGAGATGGGCGAGGAAGAACGGGCGTCGCAGACCTGCCTCGTCTTTCCCTACCGCGGCGTCTTCGTGCGGCGCATCGGCGAAGAGGACGTCGTCGCCGAGCCGAACCAGGTGCTCCTCTTCAACCGCGGCGAAGCCTATCGGGTCAGCCATCCGGTCGCCGGCGGCGATGCCTGCCTGAGCGTTGCGATGCCGGAAGCGCTGTTTGCCGAACTCGTTCCCGAAACCCATGGCACGAAAGCGCCGGCCTTTGCCTTCAACAAGCAGAAACTGCAGATCGATGCGCGCGCCCAGGCGCTCGTCGCCCTGCTGCGCCATGGCCTTGCCACCGGCGCCGCCGAAATGCTGGAGGGCGAAACGCTGGCGCTGACGCTCGTTCGCCGCGCCGTCGGACGGCGCAACACCGGCGGCGGCTCGTCGTCGAGCTACGGCCGCAGGAAACTCGCCGACCGGGCGAAGCTCGTGCTCTCCTCCGACCTCGCGCGCCGCTGGACGCTCGGCGAGATCGCCGCGGAAACCGGCGTCTCCCCCGTCTACCTGACCCAGGTGTTCCAGCAGGTCGAGGGGGTGCCGCTCTATCGCTACCAGTTGCGTCTGAGGCTCGCCAAGGCGCTCGACCTTCTGGGGGATTATGACGACCTGACGGCGCTCGGCCTCGAACTCGGCTTTTCGAGCCACAGCCACTTCAGTGCCACCTTCCGCCAGGCCTATGGCCGCACGCCGGCGGAATTCCAACGGTTCGTCGGTTTGCGTTGAGCCGGCGATAAATCGCTAAAGAATCTGACAGCGGCGGACCGGCGAAAGAGGCATTTTTAGATCGTAGACAAACAGCCAATGCAAAGGAGCGGATGATGAAGAACGACACATGTGCTGCCTGTGACTGCAAGCTCGACGATACCCGCATCGCCGTGCGGATCGGCGGCAAGACCGTGGAGGTCTGTTGCCAGGAATGTGCGGACGCCCTACGGGAAGCCTACCAGGCGATCGGCCGCGAGCCGGCGGCACACATGCAGAACTGAGGCGAGACCAACCGCCTCTGCTTGACGGCCGGCCCGGACGGGCCGGTCCTTTCTGACAGGAGAACAGTGATGGACAACCATGATCCGGGGCGGACACGCCCGCGGCAGAATGTGCTCGACCTTTCGTCGGCCGGGCACAGAAACTCCGCTGAATTGACGATGAACCACGGCACGACCGACCGTCCCGCAGGCGGACCCGCACATGCGGCCTCGTGGCTCGCCGGCGTCGCGGCCTTCTTTCGCAGGATGCGGGAGCGGCGGCGCAACAGGAACGCACTTTACGGCCTTTCCGACCAGACGCTGAAGGATATCGGCGTATCGCGCGGCCAGTTCGACGGCGATTTCGACCGCTATCGGAGGAGCCAGTCATACGGGCTGGAACGCCTCACGCGCTTGTGACCCCGAAGACGGTCGAGGTTACCGAATTGTAATGATATAACACCGTGAGGATGGCTTGAATCACCGTTTTGCCGTACTTATCTGGCATATGGCTCGGTATGGGCTTCGTCCGGAAGCCATGCCGATCGGTCCGCCTATCGACTGGGGTCACTCAAGGGGACCGTCGCGACACAAGGAAGGGGGTGCTTTATGGCCCGCAATACTTTGCCTATCATCGCCGCCGGCGAAGCCGGCCTGAGCCGTTATCTCGACGAAATCCGTAAATTTCCGATGCTTGAGCCGCAGCAGGAATACATGCTGGCCAAGCGTTATGCTGAGCACAACGACCGCGATGCCGCCCACAAGCTCGTCACCAGCCACCTGCGCCTCGTCGCCAAGATTGCCATGGGCTATCGCGGCTACGGCCTGCCGATCGGCGAAGTCGTCTCCGAGGGCAATGTCGGCCTGATGCAGGCGGTCAAGAAGTTCGATCCGGAACGCGGCTTCCGCCTGGCAACCTACGCCATGTGGTGGATCAAGGCCGCGATCCAGGAATACATCCTGCGCTCCTGGTCGCTGGTGAAGATGGGGACGACCGCCAACCAGAAGCGGTTGTTCTTCAACCTTCGCCGCCTCAAGGGCAAGATCCAAGCGATCGAGGAAGGCGACCTGAAACCCGAGCAGGTAACGGAAATCGCCACGAAGCTGAAAGTCTCCGAGGACGAGGTCGTCTCGATGAACCGTCGCCTCTCCGGCGACGCGTCGCTGAATGCACCGATCCGTGCCGCCGAAGGTGAATCCGGCCAGTGGCAGGACTGGCTCGTCGACGAACACGACAGCCAGGAGGATGTCCTCATCGAGCAGGACGAGCTCGAAACGCGTCGGCGCATGCTGGCCCGTGCCATGAGCGTCCTCAACGATCGCGAACGGCGTATCTTCGAGGCCCGCCGTCTGGCCGAGGATCCGGTGACGCTGGAAGACCTGTCGGCGGAATTCGACATCAGCCGCGAACGCGTCCGCCAGATCGAGGTCCGCGCCTTCGAGAAGGTGCAGGAGGCCGTGCAGAAGGAGGCGCTCCAGCGCGCCTCCGCGCTCAGCGTAGTCGAAGCCTGATTTCGGATTTTCCGGATGCCGCCGATCCGTCGGCAGGCGGACGCGCGGTCTGACACACGCTTTCGCGGCGGCATCCGTGCCGCCTCTCCGCCTTTTGTGACACAGGGTTTCGGGCTAGCTCCCGAAACCCTTTTTTGTTGCCGTCAGCCGCCGTTGCCGCCGCTGTCGAGCGCCGCCCACTGCTTCAGGACCTCGTCGAACACGGCCACGCCGGCGGTACCCTTGTCGAGCGTCAGCAGGGCCCGGCGGCCGTTGCGGTACGTCACCGGGATATCGATCCAGTTGCGGGTGCGCAGCAGGTCGAGATTGCGCGCCACCACATCCTGGAAGTCGTTGAGCGCGATCAGGTAGCTGTCGTCGGTGATCTTCGCGGAGACCGCCACCAGCGGGTCGCCACGGTCCTGTTCCGTCCGCTTCATTGCGATGCGCTGAACGTTGTCGACCGCGCCACCTTCAAAATCCGCCGGCACCGAGAAGACGACCTCGATGAGGTGGCTCGCGGGCAGCGAGTTGTCGGCGTTCCGCTTGATGGTGATCAGCGCCGAAAGGCCGCGATCGGGTATGGAGAGCTTGCCCTGGATCGCCGGATTGGGGCGCCCGTTCTCGCTCGTGTCGTTGAGCGCCGTCCACTCGACAGCGCCGGCGATCGCCGTCGGTGCCGTCTGGCCGAGCCGTTCCTCGTAGAGGAAGGCCTTCTCACCGGCGACGGGCTTGCTCATGTCCACCGGCGGCGTCGTGGTCGCGCCGGCGGTGGTGCCACCGGCCGTTGCCCCTGCCTGGCCGGAAGGCTGAGTGCCGTCTACGTTCTGTTCGGAGATCGAGCGCCCTTCGGCGCCGGCGTTTCCGGCGGCCGTGCCGGCGCCTTCATCGACTTCGGTTCCGTCTGCCAGCAGGCGCTGAGTGAACTTCTGCCCCTTGACCGCGCCCTCTTCGGCAGGCGTCGGCGCCTTGGTGTTGGCGTCGGGAGCCTTTGTCCCGGCCCCCGCCTCGGGCGGAGTGGCCGTCGTATCCGGGGTCTCGGTCGTGGTGGTCTCTGCGGGCGGCGTTGTCGTTTCAGTCCCCTCGCCCGCGACCATCGCCGTCAGCGAAGCGACGGAATCGCCGACGAATGTCGTCACCGCGTCGCGGTTTGCCCAGAGCTCGTAGCCGCCGCCGGCGAGCGCGGCCACGACGAGCACGCCAACCGCGATCGGCGCATAGTTGCGCCGCTTGGTGTGTTCGATGCGATATGCTTTGCTCGGAGTTTTCTCCGCCGGAGGAACCGTCCCGCCGGCCTTCGTCTCGGTGGCCGCGCGAGCTGCCTTCTGGCCCTCCGCTGCATCGCCTGCTTCGACTGCCGCCCCGGCTGCCGGTGTCGCCACCGCCGCATACCAGTCGGCGAAATCATCGAAGTTCTGCGCCTCGCCGCCCTTACTGCCGTCGACGCCGGCCGGCGGCTGGTAGGCCGTGGTGTCCCAGTCGAGCAGATCAATGTCGTGCGAGGCTGCCTTGGCGGCGGGCGCGGCGGCAGCCGGCGTCTCCTGCGGCTGCGGCTCTTCCGCCGTCTCCCAAGGCTCGAACGCCGCCTCAGGCATGGCCGGAGCCGGCGCAGCGGCAGCCGTTTCCGGCGCATCGAATTCGTGCGGCTTTTCTTCCTCGCGCGCGGTCTCCGCCCAGTCGCTGTAGGTACGGCCGTAGTCCGGAACGCTCTCCGACCAGGCCGTGGGTGCCGCGGCGGCCGGCTCTTCGGCTACAGGTTCCTCGACCTCGGGCTCCGCGGAAACGACAGGCAGCTCGTTTTCCGGCTCGACGGTCCGCTCTTCCGCCTCGACCTCTGCCGGCTGTTCCTCGGCCGCATGCGGCCAGGGCTCGCCGGGGTAAGTTTCCTCGGCCGGCGCGGCGGCGTGTTCGCCCTCCGCGCCCCAGGCGACATGCTCGGGTTCGGCCTCCTCGTAGTGGTAGGCGGGCTCGGCATGTTCCTCTGCCGGC
>DATGWU010000358.1:0-3916 GCA_035299345.1 Rhizobium sp. | reverse complement strand
AATCGCTTGTTCTGCGAGCTGAACGAGCTCTCGACCGGAGCGCCGGACCGCGGCTTCGCTTTGGGGCGGTAACTGAGGTTAACACCGATTGAGGCGCATGCGGTCTGCACCGGCGTGCTCCGAAATTCTGAGCCCCAGTCGCAGCGGATGACCTTCGCCAGTGTGCCGTGGCGGCGGACACAGTCGAGGAGAAGGGCAAAGACAACCGACGTCCGAGGCGCTCCGAACCAAAGGACGAAGGCAAGAATCTTGCCGCTGAAGCCGTCGACCAACTTCGAGACCCAAGGGCGGTCAGTGGCAAGCCCTGCACCGTCCTTAAGGAGCTTAATATCGACCGGAGAATGATCCATATGGGCGATATGAAACGGATATAGTCCATTCTTCGAACCCAGCAAAGAACGACCAGAATACGGGGGGCGAAACCTACCTGCAAGACGCGGCCCTCCTTCTGCGAGGGACTTTTCGTAGTCACTGATTCCCGCCAATTTACGCTCAACAGTGCGAAGGGAAATCATCTGACTTCCATCAGGTATGACGCCTTTACAGCGCTCTATCAGACAGCCGTATACAGCCACAGCACGGAGGGCTTCGTGATTCTTCTGTTTCTCAGCGATAATCTTCTCGAGGGTAAGGGCGACTTGTCCGTTCATACGCGGCCCGAAATATCCACGTTTGCGAATTTGAGGAATTAGCGCCCGCTCGCCTGGCTGGCCGGTTTTCTGCATTTTTCTGAACGCATCGAGATGCCGACGAGTTGTCCTGTCCTTGGGCGATTCGCCTTCGTGTGCGCCATCTGGAAGGTAAGGGTTGATGAGCCGAAGACGCTGTAGAAACATTTCCAGTTCACCTTGTGTCAGAGCGCCGACGAGATCCTCGAATGCGACGCGCTCCGGATCGACAACCTCGAAGGTTGCACCGGCACGAAGCAACATGTCGGGCGTGTAGGTGATGACCTTGTCACCATCGGGTGGCTGGACCGCGATCTGCCCGGGCATGATTCGGACGATCTTGAGGCGACGGCGCTTGATGACCACGAAGTCGCCGGGAGCGAGCGAAGGCACCCGGGAATGATCGGCGATTGAGAGCGGTCTCTGCGTGCCGCGGAATAACGCAAAGGCACGTTGAATTTGCAGGGTGGAAAAAAGGCGAACACGGTCCTTGTCCTTCAAGCTGATGTTTTCGAGGTCCGTGTGGACCTTGCGAGTCGCGAGAAGGTGATAGATCAAGTCGGCTCGCTGCTCCTCGGAATCCGCCGGCACCTCTCGCCAATTCAAACCAGGTTTCTTTTGAACCAGCTCGAGGACGTGGTTCATCGCTTCGCGAGTGAAGCGGGTAAAGTTGCTATTGTGCTGATAAGCTTCCAGAAGCTGAACGCCTTGGAGCACATTGGGGTTGAAGTGGGCCTCAGTAATGAGCCGGTGCGGCAGTTTGTATTTGGCGAATACGGCGTCGACCTCGGGAAACGAAAAGCTTCCATCTTTGTTTGGCACGACACACTCGCCGTGCGCTGCACTCTCCAGAACGAGTCTGGAGGACATCCGCGCCTGAACGACTTCGGGACCGGTATCCCACAAGATCAAGAAGTCGGGCGTGTAGTGGAAAGGGATAGGGCGTCCATTCCTCTGGTAAGTGCCAATGATCGGTTGAGGCTGGTCGAATACCGCAAGGACTTCGGGGCAGATCCGGCCCATCCAGATCGTCGATAGTTCAACCTCATCGCTTTCGGCGGTGATGACGACACCGGTCTTTCGGTCGGGCACGCGTGTGGTGACCGACATCCGGCCGTTAGGATGCCGTGCAGGAGCGGCGGCCGAGGCTCGGATGTAGTGTTTCGCCTGCGGAGAGAGCTTGGGGAAGAATGCAAGGTAGCGCTCAATATCGAAGCGCGGAGCCTCGGCGAAAGAGCGAGCGTCCTCTGGGGAGATGAGGGGCTTGCCGTGTTTGAGAGGCTCGAGGAATCGCGGCTTCGGCTGGGGGGCATTGTGTTGTCGGTGTTCACGCGCCGCGTTGCGACGATGACGGGGTGAAGCCGTGGCGGGAGTAGGAGTTGCACCTGTGCCTTCATGAGTAACAACACAGTGGGGTGTGTGAACGGGGTTTGAGCCGGCAACAGGCCGAGAAACGGCGATGGCGGGAAGGCTAGTTAGCGCAGGGTTCGCTTGAATGTCATCGGAGCTTGTGTTGCCAACGGCCTCGACGCTGTTGGGGTCGATTGCGCCTGTTTTGTTGAGTGAGCTAGTGTGTTCGCTATCGGTTTCGATGTAGGCGCTATTGGCTGGGGTAGTTAGCGCAGAGGTGTTCCTTGTGTGATGCGCTGTGTGGTCTTTCAAACGATCAGTTAGTGTGTCGCACAACTGTTCTAGTGTAGCGGTGTCGCTCGGGGTGCTCATAAGCATCTGAAGGAAAGATGCTTGCACTTCTCTAGGTTCGCTGCGAGTCTCAAAGTTCGGTGAACGATTGTTTCTCATACCGCTCAAGATATTGGACGCCACGGACCAGGCCGTGGCACGCGGTGGGGATGGTCGGATCCAAGGGGGGTGTTTGGGGTGAGGTGCATCCTAGGGGCCCCTCCAGACAGCCTGTATCTGTTGTTATGTTGGATAATTGCGCCAAAATACCCACCGATGCATGTTGTTAAATTCAGTAATCCAGTTGAGTGCGTGAAGGAAGGCGAACGCCTGCGGGAGCTGTGCGAGACCATCACTAGAAGACGTGACGCGTACAGCTACTTGGATGTTTGCCGCGCGTACGTGCTGCTGACTTACCTAGAACACGAGAATGACCCTAGAAAGGGAGTGATTGAGGCGTTCGCGGTTGGCGTTCAGCTAAGAATCGGACGGACCACAGTAGATAACTGGTTCAAGCGAGACCTCCCGAGGTGGGTCGAACGGATGAGGTGGACGGTTGAGGGCCGAGAAGAACGGGGCCACAAACTCGGGACTCGGGCTCGCTACACGATGACGCCGGCACGGCTGGATTGGATCGCGCGGATTCGCATGGAGCACAAATGGGAGAAAAGTTGGCGACGAATCGCGAAGTTCGTCCGGGAGAAGGCGACAAGGCCCATAGAGAAGGAGCCGGTGAGCCCTCCAACCCTGACCGCTACAGGGGAACCAGAAATGCGACCGTTCAACGCCACCAATTCAGAGCAACCGGGGAGGAAAGCACGGGAACTTGGTGAAATGGGAGAGCTCGCGACAATTTCTCATGCGACGTTGTGGCGTCACAGACACAAGATCGAGAAGCGCGCGGCGGAGTTGAGAGCGCAGGACGAGAGAAATCTCGCGGCGGCAAAGCGGGCTCGGACACTTGCGAGTGAACAAGGTGCCAGTCGGCCACCAATCGATGAGAATGGGGGCGAGACCGACGAGAACTACCCGTTCTAATCGCGTAGCAACTACCCTCCCCGCTCGACTACTCCTCAGCACTGTTGTCCGCGGAGTGAAGATCACAGCCAAGCTTTCTGTCTAGCAGAGCCATCACCGGGAACTCCCTCGAAACGAACAGAAGCCCAATCGGAACACGGTATCAACCTATGAAAGACCCGGCGCCAAAGCCCGACCTTCCGGGCTCGAACAACAAACACCTACCAATCCCTTGGCTTGTCGGCTGGAGTGATTTTCGCCGTTATCTTGGCCGAGCTCTCGATGCCTGCGAGAAGGGCCGCGTAGTGTTGTTCGTCATCCCCAAGCACTTCAAACCCGGCACCGAACGGCAGCGGCTCTTTGCAGTCGCCCACAAGAACCGCTGGCAAGAGGCCGCTTGTGCGGCGATCGAAGCTTTCGATCAAGGTCGGTTCCGTCGCGTGAGATTGGCGTCGCTTCCATCGAAACGAGACTCCGTCAGGTCCGCCCAGAGAACTCCGAACCGCGGCAGGAAAGTCGCGGGACAATCGCGGCCTTTGAAACGCCAATCC
>DATGWU010000357.1:0-2203 GCA_035299345.1 Rhizobium sp. | reverse complement strand
CTTCCTTGATATCGTGACCAACACACGCGCAGAAAGCGAAGCTCAGCGTGAGGCCTTCAACGAACAACGGGAGAAGATTGAGTCTGAGCGGACATCCGATGACGACGACTCCGATGACGACGACTGAAGGAGCATAGCGATAGGTAAGAATAAGTGACTGCTTAATGAGCTCATGACGGGAGATGCTTGATACATTCGAGGCGGCAGACCAATTCGGATCTGACCGTCTTTTTTAATGCCCATTTTTGACGTTTTCTCGGTCTGACGGCGCGCCTTTTTGGGCTGCGAGTGATGTCGCTCGAAATGGGGCGCCTCGCGGCTGACCGGCACACATGGGCATGGAAACGACATCCAGCACCGCCATCGGAACCCAACTCACGGACATCTTCGGCCTGCGCAGCAGCGGCATCTTTCCGAAGGGCAAGGAACCCTCGATCCGCACGCTCCGCTCGTGGACCTTGCTGCGCCGGATCCCCCATCACCGCCTCGGTCATTTCGTGTACTACGATCTCCAAGAGGTGGCCGACCACATCCGGAACAAGCTGAAGATCCCGGCCCGCGGCTGAAGCTCCGCACCGGTATTGGACGCCGCGCTGGTTTCTCACCAGCGCGGCGTTCGCTTTTCGTGCCCCAGTTCGCGCAGAAATTGCTCCCGATGTGCTACGCCCGGGAGCAATCAGACGCCTCCCCTCCTGAATTACCAATACCTGGCACCGATCGGAACGGGGAGCAGTTTGCTCCCGGAACGCACCAGAATCTGACCTTCGGGCGGATTGGCATCGTAGCTCGCAGCATCCTCGCAATGCCACTGCCCGTTACTCTGCCAGTACACGCCAATCACATCACCACAATCGTTGTTGAGGACGAAGCCTCCGCGATTGGCGTAGGCGTGATGATCAACACCGTTGCGGTCTTCTTGTCGCATCTGCCAGGACTCGTACTCGCGCCCGGTATGAACCCGGACCACCTCGCCTGGACGCAAGGTGATCGACGACGGTCCGTTCCAGTAAACGACGGCCTGTTTCTTCAACTGGCAGCCGGGACCGAATTCGACATTCGTGAGGTGAAGCGTCGACAGCGTGACACTGGCGTCGCCGATGTTTTTCAGGTCGACCCATTCAGCAAGGAGCTGCTGGGCGATGGGAGCATGCCGATTGGTGTCTTTTCCAGCAGGATTCGGCTTAGCCTGCGTGACTTGAATTTTCCAAGCCATGGTTATTGAGGGTGCTTTACCGCCGTTGGCACCGTTTAGGATCTGCGATTACCTAACCGAGCTGCCACCGGCAGCAGCAGCGGAATGCCCCCGGTGACAACTGCAGATCCGAGCACCTGCCCGGCCTGCACCAAAGGACCCGTATGGGACTGGAATTCGGAACAAAGAATTTGTTCTTTCTGGCCAAATCCGACGAGTCCTTGGGTGGTGACCGCTCAATGCACAGAACCGCCGCCGAGAAGAATCGACCGTGACTACACGAAAGATACGTGGCAACGTTTCGGCGTGCAGAAGCACATTCAAGAGGACGATACCGACCTTGAAGCCCGATGCCTATTGATCGAGGACGATCACTCCAAGAAGCAGGAGGGCATTCGGCTTCTGGAGCGTCGGTACAAACGCCCCATGATGGCATTTCTCGGAGCGAACTTCTCCGACCTCGATGAGGAAGACCGAGCGACCGCCGTCAATGACGCCCTTGTAGAAGTATACCGCATGGCGTGCGGCGGAACCCTCGACATCGAAAACGAGCTCGGTCCGCTTCTATTCACCGTCGCGAAATACCGCTCCATTGATCAGCGTCGCAAGAATTCACGCAGGATTCCGTCCGGAATGAAGCTGCGCGAGCTGGTTGGCGACTATCTCAAAGGAACCGACACTGGGGCCGACTGGCGGATGGCTGCCCTAATCGAGAAAGCTGATGAGGTTGTCGATGAGTTCCGCCAATTTGTCGGGACGCTCAAAGCAAAGCAGCAACGGCGCGTCGCCTCCGTCATGGCTGACCGGCTCCCCGACTGGATGAGCGACCGCGAGATCGCCGACGAAATTCGCGGACGGTATGGGATCCACGTCTCCCAGCTTGAGGTCAAAGGTGCAAAACAGGCGCTCGTCCAGAAGTTCCGCGAGATACTAAAACGGAGGATCAAATGAGCTCGCTGGCACAAAATTCCGAACGCGAAGACAGGGCATCCGAAGCCCTCATTGCCGCCG
>DATGWU010000356.1:0-4266 GCA_035299345.1 Rhizobium sp. | reverse complement strand
GGGGCGCTGAGCCGCGTTTCGCGATTTGGCGTGGATTCGCGCTTAGCCCCGCCGTCGAATGACCCGTTTCGAGGCCCTTCGGAAGTGACTTCCGGCCGGTAGTCGGGAAGATTGTCAAACCTATGTGATGACAACCGTGCGGAATAGCAGTTTTGCGGCTACCCCAGGTTACGGTTACAGTTCGTTTCACGTTCCTTCTTTTTAGCGGGAAAAACTAAAATGTTTTCTCACGTATAGCGATTCGACCCTGTTTACTGTAACTACTGTAACCTGACCCTTAAAAATGGCAGATTTCCGGGAGATTCTAGGGTTACAGTTCAGGTTACAGTTGGGGTTACAGTTCCAAAAGTTACAGTTGGAAGGGGGTTTGACAACAATCAAGACTACAGCGGTGACAATCGAGACGGTTGATTCAGAGGAGTCGGCGACAACCACCCTGGTTGACAAACCGGCCAAAAGGTTACAGTTCGGGTTGCAGATCGACCCCCTAGATTCTGACAATCGAGGGAGTTGACAGCAACCGTGAAGACTACTACACCCGTGTTGTCATCTACCGGAGTTTAGGACCATGAACCTGTACGCTGAAACCGCCCTGATCGCCCTGGCCGGCGTCGGGACCTTCACTATTCTCGCGAAAGCGCAGGATGCCTACCGCTACTTCCTTCGCAACCGTCTCGACGAAGTTACTTCCGAGGACCGCGACAACTTCGGTAGTGTGTTCGGCGGCCACCCGGAGAAGAGCCTCGCTGCCGACACATGGCCACACAGCACGCCCTACTGCCATGGGACCTACACGAGCGGCAGCGTCGCCGCCGAGCGCGACTGCGGCAACTGTAGGCAGGCACTCTCTTGTATCCAGGAAACCGGCGTCCGCCGTAGCCGTGCGCGATCCGTGTTCGACGATACACCCGTCAAGCAGACCCCGCCGAACATGGGCGGCCTTGGCAATCCGGAGTACCAGGGACCCAACTATGTCGAGGGCGACGAGTTTGCCGAGTCGATGAAAGGCGTCCCCCACTACTTCGTCGATCAGTCTCGCAACTTCTTCGACGCGCCTTACCGGCTGGACCTTCCCATGAATCCACTCAGCGGCGATCTCGCATGGTCCTACGAGCTTGGCCGTGTTGCGCCGGACGGCTCTATATGGTCTGCGCCCGATGAACGGGTGCAGAGTGGAACGGCGCTCGTCCACGCGAGCGAGATGGTCAAGGCCGCTCGCTTCGGATGGACCTACGAGAGCGATTCGATCAAGCCGGCCTACGTGTTGGCAAAACGATGATCGAGCCTGAGCCGCATCACGCCCATATCGAGGCGGCGCACAAGGTCTTCCGGGACTGCGGCTTCACCCTGGCCGCGATGCAGTATCCCCGTTCGGCCGAAGCGCTCGAAGGGCTGCGTCGCTTCAACAAGGTGCCGGCCACCTGGCAGCACCCTTTCGCCTGGGGCTACTTCCCCAACGAGCACATGCGCGACAACTGGCGCACCTACTACGGAGACTTGCTGTGAAGATCAGACTGAGCCGCACAGACGGCAACGAGTCCGTCGCTATGGCGACGATGTACCGGACGGATCGGGGCACCAACAAGACGGTGTGCGTCTATCTGACCGAGGAAGAGGCATTCAAGCTCTCCCGCCGCCTGCTCGCCTTCGCCAGCAACAAGGCCACCCGGCCTGAGAACGTGATCGAGCACTGACATGAAACCTTTCATGCACGAGTACGCCACGATCTTCCGTCAAACGATGGAGGACGAGATGAAAAACTGGCGGGTTTTCGGCTACACGCCCGACCATTGGCGGATCGACGACTGGCCTCGCTACCGCGACCAGCCGCTCGGGACCTCTATGGAGGACCAGTCGATTCACCACTATGAGTTCTCGTCGAAGGACGAGGCGAGCGCCTACGTGGTGGACCTGGCGGTATCGCGCGCTTTGCATGAGATCGAGAAGAAGCAGAAGGCGGCTATCCGCAAGAAGAACCGCCGTCGCGAGAAGGATCGCATCGCTCGCATCAACAAGGGGAACCCGCATGTGCTCTGATAAGACTCTGACCGAACGCCTTACGGATATGCTCTATGGCGCCGACCTTATGGGCGATCCGGACATATCGCTCATGCGGAAACGCGAGCCAACCTTCAGCAATCCGAAGGTCGTCTTCGTGTCGCCGACCGGCCGAGTCCCGAGTGAGCCTGAGATGCAGAGGCTCGGGGTAAGGCATATCGCCCATGTCGATTTCGAGACGTGTTCCACGGCGGACTTCGCGGATATCGAAGCTCGTATGCTCGCGATGACCGGGATCGACGATGTGATCCGGAAGGACCTGGCCGGCAGCGTCGAGCGCGAGATGGCGAAAGCGATTTGGGGCGAGGGGCGCATCCCACAGCGGTATGCTCCGCTCCCCGAGAAGGGCAATAGGCACGAACGGCGCGCCAAGGCGGCCAAGCACCGGAGAAGCAAACCATGGAAGTAACCCCACCTAGCCTGCCCTTCCGGGGCCTCACCATCGTCCCCGTTGACGAGGGTACGGAGATCGAGTTTGAAGGGCGCACGCTGACCGTGACCGACGATATCAGCGTGGTGCGCAACAACACCGTCTATGTCACGCACAGCACGTTCGAAGGTCTGAAGCAGGAGCTTCCGAATCTCCCATCGCTGCATTGAGTGTTGACAATCGGCTCGGTTGCCGCCAGAAGTTACTTCGAGGCAACGAAAGGACCGAATCAATGCCCCCTGTAACGCACGTTTCAACGAAGTGGGGTGATATCACGCCTCAGATGCTCGCCGAGATCAAGGCCGGCTACGAGGCCGCCATGGTGTTCGTTCCACCCGCTGAGAGCTTCAACCTGGCCGATGGGCAGACCTTGCTCACGGCGTTTGCCAAGCATCTCATCGCTTTCTGCGAGGCGAACGGCTTGGTGGCTTCGGATGCCCCGGAGATCGAGGCCGTCGAGATCAATGGCTTCCCCATCTCGCTCGGGCAGGAGATCATCTCGAAGTTCTTCGAGGGGATCACCGGCATCACGGCCTACAGCGTCGATCATATTGCGATCCATCGGGGAAAGGACGTGATCGCGATCATCTCTTCTCCTGATCTCGCGATCCAGCTTCGCAAGGGCGCGAGCAACTGACATGGCCCCTGATCCGCTCGATAGGCTCCTGGCCCTCGTCGAGCGGATCAGGCCGTTCGGCTCTCAGGAGCGTATCATGCTTGAGATGAAGGACTGTGCCGCCCGGATCGTCCTTGCCCGCTATCGCGAGAAGCATCCGGAAATCGTCGCCGCCTGGCACAACGTCCGGCGCGAGAATGACGAATATGCGTGCTCTTGCGGCCGACGATGGCCTGTTGAAGACGGAGAGGATCACCCGTAATGCCCACACCTGTATGGTGCGAACTCGTGTGCGCCGAGTGTGCGCGCACGTCAGAAGGCCAGCACGCCTATGGTCGTTTGCCGACCGCCGCGTTGAAGAAACAAGCGCGCCGTAGCGGCTGGCGGTTCACTCGTGACGAGGCTTATTGCAGCCAGGCTTGCAAGGATAGAGCGCAATGATCGAGATCATCCTAGCGTCCGCGTTCGCCGCTTTTTCCTGGTGGTGGGCACGGCGATCATACGTTACCGGCTACAATGCCGGCGTCGAGAAGGTTCGCAATCAATTGATCGAGTACGGCATCCTGATCGCCGACGAAGGACAAGGCGATGAAGCCGACGAAGCTGACGACTGAGACGCGATCCGCGCTCTTCGAATCAGGCATGACGGTTCTTTCGTTGTATCAGATTCCGCAGCGGGACGGACGCAAGCTGGATCGCTGTGCTCAGCCGTCCGACCCATGGCACGCCTCACTCCATAACGGTGGGCGGTTCCTGTTCGCGACGAAGCTGCTTCACGGGAAGGGCGCGACCGCTGACGACGCGATCTTCGACGCTCTCGGAAGCGACTATCGCCTAGAGCGGGAGATCGACAAGCTGCTTGCGGTGTTGCGGGCGCTACGCTAGACCCGTCTTGCCTTTGTGGCATCCTCTCCCAAACTTCGGGCCAGCCGGCGCGCACCGGCTGGCCTTTCTTTTAGAGATCAGCGGTCGGGGCTTTGCCCTTGTCGAGCCAGCGCGTGATCGCGGCATTGTCTTGCTCGCCGTCAGGCATGAACAGTTCGGGGTACTGCGTCCACAGCCGCTTGGTCTTGCCCTGGTGCTTGACCAGCTTCGGCAGCGGCGTGAAGCCGTGCTCAGAGAGGAAGCGCTTGCGCGCCTTCCCCTGGGGGGCGTCACACCC
>DATGWU010000355.1:0-2544 GCA_035299345.1 Rhizobium sp. | reverse complement strand
GTTCGGCGGATCGCTCATTTGGGAACGACTCGACGCCAAGCGTGCCTGTCGGGTGAAGTTCGAGGTGAAGCTCGGCGGGTACCGCAGCCCAGAGTCTGAATGGCCGGCCATCCAGAAGGCGATGGTCGCCGCGATGACGCGCCTAGAAGCTGCCTTCAAACCTGAGCTCGATTCGCTTGGCCTGTAAGCGGCCTCACTGATCGTTCCCTCATACCCTGAGCCCCGTCGTCCTTGTTGCTTCGCTTTCGTCGTCTTCGCAATCGCGCTCCTTGTCCTGAAGGCCAAAATAGCCGGCCGCTCGGAGTTGTCTGGCCCAGGTAACGTCTTTGATGTGCGCTCGGCGATTCTCACCAAAGCTGAGAGCACGTGTGTGATTCGGCCCCGAATGGCTTCTCTGCTTTCTAGTCTATTATGCCTCGGTGTCTTGGGTTGCGACAAAGCCATACAGTTCGCCAAAGATATTCGCCCTTTCCGGCATAGCCTGTGAGGGGAGCCCCGCATGCCATGCAGGTCCGTTTGCCAGTATCGACAATCTTGCCTTTGTCGCAATAATCCGAAATGTCGACGGTCTCGATGGTTGAGGTGGGTTTTGCGCTCAGGGCATTCTGCAACTGGCGTGTGAACAGTTTCTGCCGTGCTCGGGCCGCCCTTTCTTGCTTCTCCCGGTGAGCCTGTTCAATACGTCCGCGAAGAGACTCGGGCGGAGCTACATGCTCTCCGTGTTCAACCGCGGTTAGTGTGTGTAGATCAGAGATACTAGACTCGCCGGTGCAGTGAATTCTGTCGTCCGGCAGAACATCGATCAAACACGGACAATCTTGGCAAAGGATCTCCCCGGCAACGCCAAGGCCATGGGGGCAACGAACGAGCTGTCGTGCATATCGCAGGATCCGCGCTTTGAGCGTTTCTCTCCCTGGATGCACGACCCATTGTCGAGGTGTTTCCGGGCTGACCAACGCCTCCGCAATCTGCTCCCTTGAAAACATGACCCCCAGCCATTTGCTGAGGTCGATCTCGATTACCGGTTCTCTGTTGGCCCGCAAGAGCTCTGCTTTGTTGGGGTCGACTTCATGAGTAACAAGGACCTCGATCAATAGTCTCTTCCCGTTTAGGGTACCAACTGCATCGGGTCGGAATTTCTCATACCGGAGCTCCAGGGTGACGTTGTCCAACGAAACGACGCCACTGGAGCCAGTCTGCCGAAAATCGTCACTGTTCGAATACGGAAACACTTCTGCCGCGGGCAAATACAGCGTCCGAGTCTCTTGGAGAATCTGCTGTGCTAACGCGTGCAAAATCGTCATCTGGGCACCGGCACACTCTGCTCCAGATTCGTGCGCGAAGTGCTTCTCTCGGTCCCTGCCTTGGTTCCGCGCGATCAGTCGTTCGCCGCAGTGAGGGCAGATCAGTCCACAACCCAGTCCGTTCGGCACGGCTGCGATATGGTGGAGTGCGCGAGTCTGGTCTCCGGGCTTGATTCCGAATGTAATCATGGTCTCGGGCGGCCAATGTGCCTGCGTCTGATGGATGTATTTCGCCGGAGTGGTCCTTCAGAGGCGACGGAACCTCGGATCGCCTGAGTCTTCGAGTGGGAAGTGTAGGCATACATCCGGGGCAAACCTGAGCGTCGGATCTGGCGCTATGGTTGCCGCACCTCCCCTGAAGGAGTGGTATATCGGCCCGCTCAATGTGGCTGACCAATTGGTGATTAGGTCGACGGCGAGTCCGACCGCTACAGATGCGAGAATGCCGTTCGGCCAGACCACTTGTGGTCGAGGTCCCGCGTCACCGTACGCTTCAGCTTCCCGTTTGAGGTTCTGGGCATTGAGAAACCCCATGCAGGCCATACAGGTGCAACCTGGCATGGAGAGGATCACCTGGCCGGCCATCGCCGGTGCACCTTCGTCGGGCATGTGAACATCCATGCCGATGTCGATCAGCGGGATCAGGTATCGACGGGTTGTTGCTTCGAGCTGCCGGCGTTGGTCGAAGCCATCGACGCAGCCGAACACGATGTCGCATCCTTTCAGGGCTTCAGGCCGATTCTGCCAGACGTCTTGGACCGCAAGGACGTCCGCATTAGGCCGGACCCCAAGGATCGTCCGCTTGGCGATATCAACTTTCGGCCGTTTCTCCTCAACGTCGAGTTGAGTGCCGCCGATCAGCCGGTTGAGGTTGCTGTCTTCGATGACGTCTTGGTCGAAAAGTACATACTTGAGGAAGCCGAGGTGCGCCAGTTGTTGGGTGATGTGCGATCCTCCACCACCAAGGCCAGCGACTCCAATCACACAGCGTTCGATGTACGCCTGCGAACTCGGACCAAGAAATGACTGCCGAGAGAAGGCGTCATGTTGCGTAGTGTTGTTCACAGCAGGAAGCGCATCGGGAACCCGACCACGGTGATCTTTGTTGCGAACACCGGGGTGGTCGTGCCGGGGACTCGCATTTCAGCCCACGCTGCGTCCATGCTAAGGATCAGGTAGCCCGATGCTTGGCTTGGCCCCACCGTAGCGAGGCTGCGAACAATAGGAGGGAGCCCATTGC
>DATGWU010000354.1:0-4507 GCA_035299345.1 Rhizobium sp. | reverse complement strand
GATTGCGATCTCTCTCGTCGGCGCGATCGTCGGCGAGCTGCCGACCGGGGCGGTGGCCGGGCTCGGCGCCCGCCTGCTCTCCGGCTCCTATTACGGGCAGACGATCCAGATCTGGGCCGCCCTCTTCATGGCGTCCGGTCTTGCCGCTATCCTCGTCACCATCGTCGGCATGGCCCACTCCGCCGTCCTGAAGCGCATGGGGGAAAAGCCGTGAACAGCGCCTATCTGATCTTCGCCGTCCTCTTCTGGCTTGGTTCCTGGGGCCTCAACGAATGGCTGGTGCGCCAGCGTTTTGCAGCATCGGCCGCTAGGCGGGCGGCCCGCATCGCCGTTCCGCTGATCTTCGGCATCACGCTGCTGGTGGTCTGGGAATGCGTCGTGCGTGGCTTCTCGATCCCCTCGATCCTGCTGCCGGCACCCTCGGCGATCTGGACAAAGCTCATCGGATCAGTGCCGACGCTCTTGGCAGACTTCCGCCAGACCTTCCTGAAATCCGTGCTGACCGGCTATGTCTTCGGCTGCGGTCTCGGCTTTGCGGTCGCGATCCTCATCGATCGCTCGCCCTTCCTCCAGAAGGGCCTGCTGCCGATCGGCAATTTCGTCTCGGCGCTCCCGATCGTCGGCGTCGCACCGATCATGGTGATGTGGTTCGGCTTCGACTGGCAGTCGAAGGTCGCGGTTGTCGTCATCATGACCTTCTTCCCGATGCTGGTGAACACGGTCCAGGGCCTCGCTTCGGCAAGCCATATGGAGCGCGACCTGATGCGCACCTACGCCGCGAGCTGGTGGCAGACACTGGTGAAGCTCCGGCTGCCGGCCGCCTGGCCGTTCATCTTCACCGCCTTGAAGATCAATTCCACGCTGGCGCTCATCGGCGCGATCGTGGCAGAGTTTTTCGGCACCCCGATCGTCGGCATGGGGTTCCGGATTTCCACGGAAGTGGGGCGTTCGAATGTCGACATGGTCTGGGCCGAGATCGCGGTCGCCGCGCTCGCCGGTTCGATCTTCTACGGGGTGGTGGCGCTGGCAGAGCGCGCCGTCACCTTCTGGCATCCGTCTGTCCGTGGTGGACAGGCTTGAACAAAAAAGAGGGAACAGGAATGAAAACGAAAATCGCATCCCTGCTGCTGGCCGGCGCCGTCTCGCTGATGGCGATGCAGGCCGCGGCCGCCGACAAGGTGACCCTGCAGCTAAAATGGGTGACGCAGGCGCAGTTCGCCGGCTACTACGTCGCCAAGGACAAGGGCTTCTACGAAGAGGAAGGCCTCGACGTCGAGATCAAGCCGGGCGGCCCGGACATCGCCCCGCCGCAGGTTCTGGTCGGCGGCGGTGCCGACGTGATCGTCGACTGGATGCCCTCCGCACTCGCCACCCGCGAGAAGGGCGTGCCGCTCGTCAACATCGCCCAGCCGTTCAAGTCCTCCGGCATGATGCTGACCTGTCTCAAGGAAACCGGCATCACCAAGCCGGAAGACTTCAAGGGCAAGACGCTCGGCGTCTGGTTCTTCGGCAACGAATATCCGTTCCTCTCGTGGATGGCCCATCTCGGCATCAAGACCGACGGTTCGCCGGACGGCGTGACCGTGCTCAAGCAGGGCTTCAACGTCGACCCGCTGCTGCAGAAGCAGGCCGCCTGCATCTCAACCATGACCTACAACGAGTACTGGCAGGTCATCGATGCCGGCATCAAGGCCGAAGACCTCGTCACCTTCAAGTATGAGGACGAAGGCGTGGCGACCCTCGAGGACGGCCTTTACGTGCTCGAGGACAAGCTGAAGGACGAGGCCTTCAAGGACAAGATGGTCAAGTTCGTCCGCGCCTCGATGAAGGGCTGGAAATGGGCCGAGGAAAACCCGGACGACGCCGCAGGCATCGTTCTCGACAACGACGCCTCCGGTGCCCAGACCGAAACGCACCAGAAGCGCATGATGGGCGAAGTCGCCAAGCTGACCGCCGGCTCGAACGGTGCCCTCGACGAGGCCGACTACAAGCGCACGGTTGCGACGCTGCTCGGCGGCGGCTCGGATCCGGTCATCACCAAGGACCCGGAAGGCGCCTTTACCCACGAGATCACCGACGCCGCATTGAAGTAGTCTTCGGCGACGCCGGAACGACAAGAACGACCAGGACGCACGGGTTACCGCCCGTGCGTCTTGCTGTTGCGAGACGGGCACAGTCCGGCCGTTCCTCGGTCAAAACTGGATGTAACGGCGGCCGTGTGCGCTGCAGGCGTTGATTTACCTGAAACGGCAGCCTAATATTTCGCGCGCAAAGCGCTTTGGAGGGCCTTGCAAGCAGCCTTTACCAAACCCACGTAAACCGCTTGAAGTGCCTTCGGGAAGAATTGTCGGTCGCGTTCAGAGAAGATATACGGCTTCCGTAAAGAGTTACGGAACTCCCGCCGGACTTCTACGGCCATTCTTCGATTTTAGAACAACGAATTTCTCGAAGTTGAACCTCGGAAGGGACAGATGAGTCGATACCTGAACACGACGGCCGTGCTGCTGGCACTGAGCACCGTTCTCGCGCCGCTGACCGCAACCGCCGAGGAGGCACCGGCAGCCAAGACCGAGCAGATCCTCCCGTCGATCGTCGTCAGCGAAGCGAAGGTCCGCAAACTCGTCGATCGCGTCGTCGCGACCGGCACCATCAAGCCGGTCGAGGAGATCTACGTCCAGCCGCAGGTCGAGGGGCTCTCGATCCGTTCGCTCGAGGCCGACGTCGGCGACCGTGTGGAAGCCGACGGCGTACTCGCCCGTCTCTCCGACGACAGCCTGCTTCTGCAGAAGAGCCAGCTCGTCGCGACCAGGGCCAAGGCGGAGGCATCGCTCTCCCAATACAAGGCCCAGTTGACCGACGCGGAAGCGACCGCTGCGGACGCCGAACGGCAGTACAAGCGTGCGACCACGCTCGGCAAATCCGGCACGGTCTCCACCTCGCAGATCGAACAGGCGGAAACCGCCGCGACCAGCGCGAGGGCCAAGGTCAACAGCACCGAACAGGCGATCGCGATGTCCGAAGCCGATATCAAGGTCGTCGACAGCCAGATCGCCGACATCGACCTGAAGCTCGCCCGTACCGACATCAAGACGCCGGCTGGGGGCGTCGTCGCCTCGCGCACCGCCAAGGTCGGCGCGATTGCGAGCGGCGCCGGCCAACCGCTCTTCACCGTCATCCGTGACGGCCAGATCGAACTGGTCGCGGATGTTTCGGAAACCGACGTCCTGAAGATGAAGGTCGGCCAGAAGGCCAATATCACCGTCGCCGGCGGCGGCTCGACGCTCACCGGCACCGTTCGGCTGATTGCCCCGGTCGTCGACCAGCAGACCCGCCTCGGTGCCGTGCATATCGCGATCGACGACGATTCCGGCGCGCGCGCCGGCATGTACGCCAAGGCCGACATCATCGTCGAGGAGGCCACCACGCTTGCCCTCCCCCTCGCCTCGGTGACCACCGAGCGCGGCACCTCCTTCGCCCGCAAGGTCGAGAGCGGCGTCGTCAAGCAGACGGCGATCGAGATCGGCATCCAGGACGACGGCTTCGTGCAGGTCGTCAGCGGACTGAAGGAAGGCGACGAGGTTGTCGCCAAGGCCGGTGCCTTCGTCGGAGACGGCGATCACATCAATCCCGTGCGTGAACAGCCGACTGCCGTGTCGAACTGACCCGAGGTTAACCCATGAACTTCTCCGCCTGGTCGATCCGCAATCCGATTGCGCCGCTGCTCGCCTTCGCCCTTCTGGTGATCGTCGGCCTGCAGTCGTTCTACACGCTGCCGATCACCCGCTTTCCGAATATCGACGTGCCGGTGGTGGCGATCACCATCACCCAGAGCGGCGCTTCGCCCGCCGAACTGGAAATGCAGGTCACCAAGGAGATCGAGGATGCCGTCGCATCGATCAGCGGCATCGACGAGATCCAGTCTACGGTGACCGACGGCCAGTCCCAGACGGTCGTCGTGTTCCGCATCGAAAAGCCGACCGACGAGGCCGTCCAGGACACCAAGGACGCGATCGACAAGATCCGCGGAGACTTGCCGGCCGGCATCGACGAGCCGATCGTCTCCAAGGTCGACGTCGAGGGTCAGGCGATCCAGACCTTCGCCGTCTCTTCGCCCAACATGACGCTCGAGGAGCTCTCCTGGTTCGTGGACGACACGATCAAGCGCGCACTGCAGGGCGAGCCCGGGATCGGCCGCATCGACCGCTACGGCGGCTCCGATCGCGAAATCCTGGTGTCGCTGAACGCCGACCGCCTCGATGCCCACGGCATCACCGCGGCGGACGTCAACGGACAGCTTCGCGGCACCAACCTCGATCTCGGCTCCGGCCGCGGCCAGGTCGCCGGCAACGAACAGACGATCCGCACGCTGGGCGACGCCAAGGATGTCGCCCGACTGGCGGAAACGACGATCTCCCTGCCCAATGGACGCTTCGTCAGGCTCGCCGATCTCGGCACGATCAAGGACACCTACGAGGAGCCGAAGTCGTTCTCGCGCTTCAACGGCACG
>DATGWU010000353.1:0-5344 GCA_035299345.1 Rhizobium sp. | reverse complement strand
GACATGTACATGCGCCAGATTTCCGAGCAGGCCGGCGTGCGTCCGCGCAGGATCGGCGAGGACGCGATGGCGGTGCTGCAGGCGAACGACTGGCCAGGCAACATCCGTCAGCTCCGCAACAACATCGAGCGGCTGATGATTCTTGCCCACGGCGACGGTCCCGATTCGCCGATCACCGCCGAGATGCTGCCGCAGGACCTCTCCGACATGCTGCCGAAGGTCTCGGCGCGCAACGACACCCACATTATGACGTTGCCGCTGCGTGAAGCACGCGAGATGTTCGAGCGCGATTACCTGATCGCGCAGATCAACCGCTTCGGCGGCAACATATCGCGCACCGCGGAATTCGTCGGCATGGAGCGTTCCGCGCTCCATCGCAAACTGAAGTCTCTTGGCGTATAAGCGAGTCCGGCGGCTGGTGCCGCCGGCATCACATCCGTCGAAAGAGGCATCATGAAAGTCATCATTTGCGGCGCCGGGCAGGTAGGCTACGGGATCGCGGAACGTCTGTCCCAGGAAGACAATGATGTTTCCGTGATCGATACGTCGGCGTCGCTGATCAGTCACATCACCGACACACTCGATGTGCGCGGTTATGTCGGCCACGGCGCCCATCCGGACGTGCTCGCCAAGGCCGGTGCGGACCAGGCCGACATGATCATCGCGGTGACCCTCTACGACGAGATCAACATGGTCGCCTGCCAGGTGGCCCATTCGCTCTTCAACGTGCCGACGAAGATCGCCCGCATCCGTTCGCAGAGCTATCTCCGCCCGGAATACTCGGACCTCTTCAGCCGCGACAACATGCCGATCGACGTCACGATCTCCCCCGAGATCGAGGTGGGCAAGATGGTACTGCGGCGCATCTCGTTTCCCGGCGCGAACGACATCGCGCGCTTTGCCGACGATCACATCGCGATGGTGGCGATCGAGTGCATGGAGGACTGCCCGGTCGTCAACACGCCGTTGCACCAGCTGAGCCAGCTCTTCCCCGATCTGATGGCGACCGTCACCGCGATCTACCGCAACGGGCGACTGCAAGTCGTTCGCTCGACCGACCAGCTCCTGGTCGGCGATCTTGCCTACGTCATCTGCCAGCGCGATCACATCCGTCGCACCCTCGGCCTCTTCGGGCACGAGGAGCAGGAGGCCGGCCGGATCGTCATCGCCGGCGGCGGCAATATCGGCTACTACGTCGCGCGGACCATCGATGAGATGCAGCCGAAGATCAAGGTCAAGATCATCGAAGGAGACCGCGAGCGCGCCATCTCGGTCTCCGACCAGCTCCGCCATGCCATTGTTCTGCACGGTTCGGCGCTTGACCAGAACATCCTCATGCAGGCGGATATCCAGGACGCCGACCTCATGGTGGCGCTGACCAACAGCGACCAGACCAACGTGCTGAGCGCGGCGATGGCAAAGCGTCTCGGCTGCAAGTCCGGGATGATCCTGATCAACGATCCGTCCTATCAGGATCTGACGACCTCGATCGGCATCGACGCCTATATCAATCCGCGCGCCGTCACCATTTCGCGCGTGCTCCAGCACGTCCGCAAGGGTCGTATCCGCTCGGTCTACGCCGTCCAGAAAGGCGCGGCGGAAGTGATCGAGGCCGAGGCGCTCGAGACCTCGCCGCTCGTCGGGCGGCCATTCCGCGATCTCGAGCTGCCCGAAGGCATGCGCATCGGCGCGATCTACCGTGATGGCGCGGTCCTGCGGCCGGACGGCAGCACGAGGATCAAGACCAAGGATCGCGTGGTGCTCTTCGTCACGGCCGCCGCCATCCGCGACGTCGAGCAGATGTTCCGCGTCTCCATCCAGTATTTCTGATCGTCCGGGGTTCCACCGCTCATGCCGAGAATTGCCTATGTCAACGGCCGCTACGTCAACCACGGCGAGGCGGGGGTTCATATCGAGGACCGCGGCTATCAGTTCGCCGACGGTGTCTACGAGGTCTGCGAGGTGCGTCACGGGGTGATCGTCGACCTCAGCCGTCATCTCGACCGTCTCGACCGCTCGCTCTCGGAGATCCGGATCAGGCCGCCGATGGCGCGGGCGGCGCTCGTCCATGTCATCCGCGAAGTGCTGCGACGCAACCGCGTGCGCAACGGCCTCTTTTATCTGCAGGTCACCCGCGGCGCCGCCCGGCGTGACCACGTCTTTCCCGCTGCCGATACGCCCGCGACCCTGGTCGTGACGGCCAAGAGCACCAATCCGGAGATCATCGCCGCCAAGAATACCAACGGCATCAAGGCGATCACGCTTCCCGACAACCGCTGGGAGCGCGTCGACGTCAAGACGGTCGGGCTTCTGCCGAACGTCCTCGCCCGCCAGCAGGCGAAGGAAGCGGGCGCACAGGAGGCGATCTACATCGACCGCGACGGCATGGTGACCGAAGGGGCGGCGACCAATGTCTGGATCGTCGACAAGGAAGGCCTGCTCGTCACCCGTCCGGCAGACCCCGGCATCCTCAGGGGAATCACCCGCACGACGCTGATGGATGTCACCGGCAAGCTCGGGGTGCGGATCGTCGAACGCAGATTCTCCCGCGAAGAAATGCTGGAGGCGCGTGAAGTCTTCGTGACGGCAGCGACCAGCATCTGCTTTCCGGTGGTCGAGATCGACGGACACACCATCGCCAACGGCCATCCCGGCGAAGTATCCCGAAGCATTCGTCAGGCCTTTTTCGACATTGCGGAAAAGACTGCGATTTGATACCAACTTCACCGCGAAGGGGTCGCAAGGGCACTTCCCGGTCGGCTGACACGTGCAAACAATAATTCACCGGTCAAAGCACCGGCAAAAAAGAAAGAAGCGGCGCCATGGCGGAACGTTCTCAGAATTTGCAGGATCTTTTCCTCAACACTGTTCGCAAGCAGAAGATTTCGTTGACGATTTTCCTGATCAACGGCGTCAAGCTGACCGGCGTCGTCACATCCTTCGACAATTTCTGCGTCCTTCTGCGCCGTGACGGGCATTCGCAGCTCGTTTACAAGCACGCGATTTCGACCATCATGCCGGGACAGCCGATGCAGATGTTCGAGAGCGAAGAGAGCGCCGCTTCATAGGATCAAAAGCAATCAACACGCGCGATACCAAGAGCGATTCCATAATCCCGGAGGATGAAAAACACCGGGACGACATGTGCGCCGTCGTCGTCGTGCCGCTGGTCAAACCCTCGCGCGCTGCCGCGACGGGACAGGCCGATGGTGCGGGGGCGCAGCCGCCCGCTCCGGCCCGTTCCAACGAAGCCCGTCTCGAAGAGGCGATCGGTCTTGCGCGCGCCATCGACCTGACGATCGCGGAGGGTCTGCTCGTTCCGGTCAATCAGCCGCGTCCGGCGACGCTGCTCGGCACCGGCAAGATCGCCGAGATCGGCGCGCTGCTCGACGCGCACAATGCCGGGCTCGTCATCGTCGACCATCCGCTGACCCCGGTGCAACAGCGCAATCTCGAAAAGGAATGGAACGCCAAGGTCATCGACCGGACGGGCCTCATCCTGGAAATCTTCGGCCGGCGCGCCTCCACAAAGGAAGGCTCGCTGCAGGTCGAGCTCGCCCATCTCAACTACCAGAAGGGCCGATTGGTCCGTAGCTGGACCCACCTCGAACGCCAGCGCGGCGGTGCGGGCTTCATGGGCGGTCCCGGTGAAACCCAGATCGAGGCCGACCGCCGCCTCTTGCAGGAGCGGATCGTCAGGCTCGAACGGGAGCTGGAACAGGTGGTCCGTACCCGCCAGCTCCACCGTGCCAAGCGCCGCAAGGTGCCGCATCCGATCGTCGCGCTCGTCGGTTACACCAATGCCGGCAAGTCGACGCTCTTCAACCGCATCACCGGTGCCGGCGTGCTTGCCGAGGACATGCTGTTTGCGACGCTCGATCCGACGCTCCGGCGCATGAAGCTTCCGCACGGTCGCACGGTGATCCTGTCGGACACGGTGGGCTTCATCTCGAACCTGCCGACCCATCTCGTCGCCGCCTTCCGCGCGACGCTCGAAGAGGTGCTGGAGGCCGACCTCATCCTCCATGTCCGCGACATGTCCGATCCGGACAACGGGGCGCAGGCGGCGGACGTGCTGCGCATCCTTTCCGATCTCGGCATCGACGAGAAGGAGAGAGCCGAGCGCATCATCGAGGTGTGGAACAAGATCGACAGGCTGGAGCCGGAAAGCCACGACGCGATCCTGCAGAAGGCTGCCTCGCGCGCCAACGTCATTCCCGTGTCCGCAATCAGCGGCGAGGGTGTCGACCGGCTGATGGCGGTGATTTCCGAGCGGCTTTCGGGCGTCCTTACCGAGACCACGGTGATCATCCCGGCCGACAAGCAGGCGCTGATCTCCTGGGCCTACGAGAATGCGGTCGTCGATGGCCGTGAGGACCGCGAGGACGGCTCCGTCAGCCTCGACCTGCGGCTGACCGAGCGTCAGGCGATCGAGCTCGAACGGCGGCTCGGCAACGACCGCAAGCGTGATAAGGAAGATTGGGAACGGTGAGGGGCACTTTGCTTCCGTAACGACGAGAGGAGTTGCAGATGCATGACGATGCCGCAAAGATCGAGGCCTTCTTCTCCGAAGCCAAGATGTGGCCGGAGGAACTGCGGGCGCTGAGGGCGATCCTGCTCGACTGTGGTCTCACCGAGGAATTCAAGTGGCGCGGGCCCTGCTACACCTTTGATGGCGGCAACCTCGCCGTCATCTGGGGCTTCAAGGAGAACGCCGCGCTCGGCTTCTTCAAGGGCGTGCTGCTCAAGGACCCCGAAGGCCTGCTCGTCGCGCCCGGCGACAATTCCCGCGCCGTGCGCATGTTCAAGTTCACGGGGCTCGACCAGATCGAGGCGATCGAACTCGAAAAGGCGGGCGCGAAGGTCGACCTGCCGAAGGACGACATCGTCTACCCCGAAGAGCTTCTCGCCGCGTTGGAGGAGGACCCGGAGCTGCAGGAGGCTTTCGAGGCCCTGACACCCGGCCGCAGGCGCGGCTATGCGCTGCATTTCGCCCAGCCGAAGCAAACCGCCACCCGCCGATCACGGATCGAGAAAAACCGGGACAGAATACTGGCCGGCAAGGGGCTGCAGGAGCGGTGACGACATCGGCTCTCACGGGTCTTCCATTCGGAGCATCGTTCCTGGAACGAAAAGACCGCCCGCGGCAGGCGGACGGTCTCGTTATGTGCCCTTGCAAGCGTTCGTCCGGGTTAAGGACGCCGCTCAGAATTCCTCCCAGCTGTCGTCCTTGAGGGCTGCGTTTCCGCTGAACGCGTTCGCAACTTTTGCCTTCATCTGACGTGCCGGCGAGGGGACGGGCTTCGATGCGGCCACGGCCGGGACTGGCATGGAGCGGCGAACG
>DATGWU010000352.1:0-10667 GCA_035299345.1 Rhizobium sp. | reverse complement strand
GGCCACCATGTCGTCGAGTTCGCCATAGGTGAGGTCGCGGCCGGTCTCCACCTCGTAAACCGCCGGCCTGCCGGGACCGACCAGGGCGCGGTAGCCCACCGGGTCGCCGAGCGCGAAGGCCGTATCCATCGAGGCGCCGGCAAGAGCGTGCTGGTCCATCTTCTCCTCCACGGTCCGCACTCCCCTGCGAACACAAATTAGTATGTGTTACATATTATATAATCCGGTCGCCGGCACAAGTGGAAAATGATAGGAGTGCCGCGATCGTGAAGTGGCGAGGAGAGCGGCGTGGCGGGAGACGGAAAACTTGAAGGTGGAGAAGGCATGATGCCCGGTCCGGGCGTTGCGGGTAAGCCCCGTCTGGACATGGGGTGCCTGACGGAGATCCTCGGCTTTCACCTCAGGATGGCAAACGTCGCCATATTCCAGGACTATCAGCAGACGATGGCTGACCTTTCGCTGACCCCGAAACAGTTCACGGTGCTGGAACTGGTCGGGCGCAATCCGGGCGTCGTGCAGATCGACATCGCCGAGCTTCTCAGCATGGACAAGGCAACGACGATGGCGCTCGTCGACCGTCTGGAAGCACGCAATCTCCTTAAACGGCACACCTCCACCATCGACCGCCGGCGCAAGGATCTCTTCCTGACCGCAGAGGGGCAGACGTTGCTGCAGGAAGCCCGGGATCTCATCGCCGCCCATGAAAAGCGCTTCACCTCGCGCTTTTCCGCGGCCGAACTCGGCGCGTTCATCGCGCAGTTGCGGCGGATCTATCTCTCTGGCGAAGGGTCGCATGAGACCCAGGCATCCGGCAACGCTGCCGGAGCGGCGGGTACGCCCTGATCAGGCACGCGGGGCGCGGCATCGCCAAGTCCCTGGACTTCGATCGGAGGGGATGTTCATCGGCTGGTCGCCCCTATCCGGACCAGGTTCAGAGCAGCGACAATGCGCTTAGCGCCACGCGCTTTCGCTGCGGTTCTCGTAGTGCGAGAACGCCGTCCTCAGTCCTTCCAGGACCTCCGCCGACGTCTCGAACATTGCCTTGAGCTGCGGCTCGTCGACCTTGTCGATATTCTCGCGGAGGTGATTGATCGTCTCTTCGAGGCGGGCGCGCATCTTGCGTGTGTGGTACCGCGGATCGCGGTCGCTATCGCTGAGCATCGGAATACTCCTTTCGAAGGTTCGATCCTGCCCCGCTCATTCCGAGTTGCGGGGAGATCCTCTCACCCAACGCCGGTAGCCATCACCGGTTCCACGCCGGTTCGGCTTGCGCCGGCGGCACGCGGAGCAACGCATTTGATATATCCGCGGGATAAGCGCACCGAGACCGGCGCAGCTCAGCGCATCAGTCTTGCCAGGTGGGATTGGCGCCCACGCAGGAAAGCCTCGAGGCGCATGTTGTAATCGGCGCCGACTGCGGATGCGACGGAAGGGCGCGCAGCGAGAGCCGAGCGCCACCCGTTCGTCTTGGGCTTGTCCGTCATAATGCCGAAGTCGCCGACCAAATCGAAGACGTCGAAATATCGAAACGCCGGTCCGAAGACCGCATCGACCAGCGAGAACCGATCGCCGTCGAAAAACAGGCCATCGCCGAGGCGCTGTTCGATCCGGGCGAATTTTGCCTCGAGGGCCACCACTTTGGCCTCGAAAGCTGCCTCGTCTGGCGCGGAATAGAAGCCTGCAATGTCGTTCAGGACCGCTGAGCCGAACTCCATCCAGGCGCGATGGTCGGCGCGTGCAAGAGGATCTGCAGGATGGAGCGGGTGGGGCCTGGTCTCTTCGAGGTATTCGAGGATCACGGCGCTTTCGAAGATGGAATGATCGCCGACCTTCAGGACGGGCGTCTTGCCGAGTGGCGAAATCGCCTTGAACCAGTCCGGCTTCTGCGAAAGATCGATGTCGATGCGCTTGAACGGGATGGCTTTTTCCGAAAGCGAAATCACTGCGCGCTGCACATAGGGGCAGAGCGGATGGCTGATCAATGTCAACGAGGGCATGCCCTTCACTCCCCCCAGACATAGTAGAGAGCGTCGCCGTCGACGCGTGTCGACAGGAACATCAGGCGCGTCCCCTTCGGCGCCGGCCCTTCCACGCGATCACCCGTCGCCATGTCGAAGGCTGCATTGTGCCACGGGCAGACCAGCCTGCCGTCACGGCAGTCGAGTGGCCCTCCGAAATGCAGGCATATGTTGGCCGCGGCCTTTATCCGCTCGCCGCTGCGGTAGACATGCAGTTCGCGCCCGAAAAAGGGGACAAGGACGCTGCCTTCGGCGGGAATGTCGGCGAGCTTGCAGAGTTCGTGTTTCATGACGGAATCTCCTGTGGTTTTCGTGTCAGCCGCGGCCGAACTCGAACGTTCTCGAACGGGACAGAGCGAGGGCTCCGTCGCCGAGCAGAAACTGGACGATGCTCATCGCCAACAGAAACGCCGGATATTCCCAACCGCCGTCGGGCATGGTGAAGACCCAGCCATTGGCGCCATGGACCCAGATGATGGCACCCGCCAGAGCCGGCGTGAGCGCAAGCGCGACCCATCGGGTCTGCACCCCCAGCACAAGCAGGACCCCGCCCGCCGCCTCGGCGGCGAAGGTCACGTAGGCGAGCCAGCCGGGTAGGCCGACGTTCGCGAAGTACATCGCCGTTCCGCCGAGGCCGTAAGTCAGAAGCTTGAGAAGGATACTGTGGGACAGATACATCAGCCCGAGGCTGAGGCGCAGCACAAGGCCGGCGTATTCGGACGAGGTGGCGGGAAACATGACGGCTCCATTTAGATGCATTTACATGTTTGTTAATGCATATGCATCTATCTGTCAATCTGGATGCAGCTGCATCTTTGTGCTATGAACCCGCCATGGAAAAGAAGCCGAGTGATGCCGCCGTTCGCGCATGGGCGCGCCTGGCAAGAGCGCAACAGACCGCCATGGGCGTGATCGAGCAACGCCTGAAGGCCGCCAAGCTACCGCCGCTCGCCTGGTATGACGTTCTTCTCGAAGTCGAACGGGTCGGGGCGACAGGTTTGCGCCCCTTCGAACTGGAGGAGGCCATGCTGCTCGCGCAATACAACCTGTCGCGTTTGCTCAGCCGGATCGAAGAGGCCGGATATATTGCGCGCCGGCATTGCGAAGAAGACGGTCGTGGCCAGATCATCACGATCACCGATGCCGGTAAGGTGGCGCGTCGCGAGATCTGGGCGGTTTATTCCAACGCGATCGAAGCCGCGGTCGGGCAACACCTCTCCGACGAGCAGGCGGACGCGCTCAGCGAACTGCTGGAACGAATAATGGCCCCGCCCCGGAAAGAGCGCTCGCCGCGTTGATCGCTTCTCAGCGCCGGCCGTCGTCCGGCCGACCTGGTCCGTCCTATTCGATGAGGGCGACCGTCTGGCCGACCAGGATTTCATCGCTCGACAGGGCGCAGGTTTCCATCGAGGAATTGCCGGTAAAGACGACCTGATCGGCGACGATCTGCGTGCAGCCTCCCGACACCGAGGAGTTGCCGGTAAACGCGACCTGTCCGGTCGGCATGTAGATGTTCCCCTGCAGGGTCGAGTCGGTATTGCCCGTTATCTCGTGGACCAGGCCGGCTGTCCTGCGGCTGGCGAAGAAAAGAAGTCCCGCATAGGGTCCGCTCGTCGGCGCCGAGAGATCGATGTCTCCGTTTCCCGTCAGCTTCACAGCCGCGCCGTTGACCAGCAGCAGGGTCACGCCGCTGCCGGACAGGTTGGCGCCGGCCGTGACCGTGAAATCGCCTCCGTCGAGAATGTAGAGCCCGGTTTTCAGCGTCACGTTCCCCTTGATGTCCAGCCCGCCGCAGAAGCGTATGGCTTCCTCCCCTGACGGCAACCGGTCGAACGTGTAGGTCGAGTTCGAGATATATTCGAGGGTTCGGCAGGGAAGCTGCTGAATCTGCATGTCGTCCGGCTCAGCGACCGAGGCGAAGGGATCGGCCGTCGGTGGAACACGCTCGACGGGCGCATCGCATCCCGACAAGGTCAGGCCGCTGGTGGTCATCGCACCGCCGACGGTGTAGACGCAATCCGTGGACATCATGGCGCTGCCGTTCTTCATCAGGAAGGCATCGGAAGCCGTCGAGTTCGAAACGACACTGCATCCGGACAACTGAACCTCCGTCGAACCCGTCACCGTCACCGCGCCCGAGGCAGAATTCGACAGCGCCAGGACGCAGGCTTTCGAGCCGCCTGTGACCTGCGCCACCGCGCGGGCGCTGACGATGACCGGCTCACGGGAGAAGATGGAGGAAAACAGCCGCGCACGCGTCTCGCTGATGACAACGGTCACCTTGCCACCCCCTGATCCGATTTCGGTGCTGACATCAAGCTCACCGGACGAAGACGCGAAGCCCGAGGCGACGGCAACGGTCGTGGCTGCAGCATCGAGTGATGAAAGTCCGTCGCCCGCCCGGTAGCGAATGGCCGCGGCATGGGCGGCGACATCGGCCGCATGCTGCAATTCGCGCTGTTTGAAATACCAATAGCCCGTCTCGGCCCCGAGCCCCATTGCGCCGACGACCACCGGAAACACGATCGCGGCGATGACCGCCACGGCGCCGGCGTCATCTCGCCCAAAACGCCTCGCAAATTCGCGGGCTGAACGTATCGCAAGATACCGTCGCAACTTCTGGCGCATCTGCGTCCCACATCCTCAGGTTTCGGTCGGTATCGCTATACGCG
Source organism: Rhizobium sp. (assembly GCA_035299345.1). GTDB lineage: Bacteria > Pseudomonadota > Alphaproteobacteria > Rhizobiales > Rhizobiaceae > Allorhizobium. The sequence goes on along the minus strand of DATGWU010000352.1, from coordinate 5,977 downwards.
AAGAGGTCCGCGCCTCGCCATTCGACCTGACGGACTAGTCCGGACCGTTGGTATCCGGCCGCTTCCTAGTCCATCAGGCCGAATGGCGCCGACGACGAGAAGCAGGCACATAGTGCAGCGTCACCCGAGCCGCTTTCGGCACTTTCGAAAGGTAGGACCATGCTCTCGACACCCGTCGCGTGGATCGCGCTTCTTCTGTTTGCAGGAACGATGGCCTTTGCGGGAGCCAAGGATGCCCTGACGATGACGATCTCCAACCGTCTCGTCGTGTTCCTCTGCATCGCCTACCTCGTTCTCGCTCCGGCAGCCGGTGTCGACCGCGATGCCGCCGTCATGAGCGCGCTCGCCGCGGCGACGGCCCTCGCCTGCACGATCGGCCTCTTCACCATGGGCTGGATCGGGGGTGGAGATGCCAAGCTCGTTCCGGTCGCAATCCTCTGGCTCGGCCACGGCCTCGCTTTGGCGTTCGTTCTCTATGCGTCCGTGTTCGGAGCTGCGTTGACCTTGCTGATCCTGCAGTTGCGGCGGGTTTCCGTTCCCGCACCGCTCGCATCGAGAGAATGGTTCCGGCGGATGCACGACGAGGATACGGGCATCCCTTATGGCGTGGCCCTCGCAATGGCAGCCCTCGTCCTGCTTCCACAAACCCACTGGTACACCGCCGTCTTATAAATCGTCCCCGAAGGAAAGCGCCGCTGCAATGATACGGATCGTCATACTCCTGCTTGCTCTCTCGTCCGGCGGTGTCGCCGCCTGGCTCGCGGCCGCCTCCTCCGAGGAGCCCACCGACGCCATCGTCACGGCGACCACACCGACGTCATCTCAGGAAATCCTGGTCGCATCTTCCGACATGGCAAGAGGTGCGGTCGTCGAGAAGGGCGCATTGCGCTGGCAGCGGTGGGAGGGTGACGTGCCCCCCGCCTTCATAAGCCGCGCCGACGTCCCGAACGCGCCTGCGTCTTATCAAGGCTGGCACATGCTCGGTGATCTCGTCACAGGAGAACCGATCCGCCGCGACCGGCTCTCCGAGCGGGGGGCCGGCTTCCTGTCCAGTTCCCTCCCCGGCGGCATGCGCGCGATCGCGGTACGCGTCACGGCGGAAAGCACTGCCGGCGGGTTCATTCTTCCGGACGACCGTGTCGACGTCATCCACACGGTCGTCAGTTCCGGCGCATCCGGGGCTGCGGGCAAGGTCGCAAGCAGAACGCTCCTGACCAATGTCAGGGTGCTTGCGATCGACCAGGTCGCCTCGGACGGGGCGGGCGGCGCGGCGGTCGTCGGCAAGACCGCGACGCTCGAAGTGAAACCGGAGCAGATCGCGATCATCACGGCGGCGGAGGCCTCGGGCACCGTGTCCCTCGCGTTGCGCTCGACGACCGACAACAACGAAGTCTCGGCCTCCGTGAGGGAGCAGACGCGGCAAGGCGTCGTCCGGGTCTTCGGTGGTGGACGCGAGATGGTGGTCCAGGTGCCGCTCTCCGGCACCAATGGGAGCTGAGCGAGGCTCCAGGAAGGCAGACACCCACATGACCCAGACCGACAACGAGGCAAAGTCCATCCAGCCTGTGACCGCATCCCCGGCGCTATCCATTCCCAAGGTGGATATCGCCGTCTTCTGCACGTCCGAAGCCACTGCGGCCGCGGCCCAGACGGCCGCGATCGACCGCCGCATGGCGCGGGTGACGCTGACGGTGAAGCCCGGGGGAATAAAGGAAGCCACAGCGCTCTATGGCGGCGTCACGTCCCCGAACCTGATCGTCATAGAAAACAACGACGACGAAGCGAGCCTCATGGCGGCGCTGGAAGCCCTCGCCGTGGAATGCGTGACCGGCACGAAGGTCATCATCGTCGGTCGCTCCAACGACATCGGCCTCTACAAGACATTGCTGGATGCCGGCGTGAGCGACTACCTGCTTTCGCCTCTTGATCCGATGGCGCTGATCGCTGCCGTCCAGCGTTGCTTTCGCCATACCGACAGCGAGAAGCTCGGGCGCATCATCGCCTTCGTCGGCGCCAAGGGAGGCACCGGATCGTCCACTATCGCCCATAACGTTGCGATGGCGATGTCGAACCGGACCGGCGCTGACGTCCTGCTGGCCGACCTCGACCTGCAATCCGGCACGCTCGGCCTGAATTTCGACGTCGATGCGCCTCAGGGAATGGCGGAGGTGCTTGCGAGCACCGAGCGGCTGGACGATGTGCTGTTGCGGCGCCTCGCCGTGCAGTATTCGGATCACCTGCATCTGCTCACCGCTGCGGGCGACTACAGCAAGGCGGTCAACCTGAAGGAAAGCGACGTCGATCGCCTTCTCGATGTCGCGCGATCGAGTTCCTGGAACGTCGTTCTCGATCTGCCTTATCTGTGGACCCAATGGACACGCAAGATCCTGATGGAGGCCGACGAGATCGTCATCACGGCGACGGCGGATCTCGCGAGCATGCGCAACGCCAAGCACATGATCGGTTTCTTGAAGCAGGCCCGGCCGAACGATCCGCCACCGAGACTGGTTCTCAACAGGATCGGCACCCCGAAGCTTCGAGAAATCAAGGCAAAAGACTTTGCCGATGCCGTCGGTCTGGACGAGCACGTCACGGTGCCGCTGGACATGCCACTGTTCGGAAAGGCCGCCAATGACGGTCGCCTGATCATCGAGACCGCTCCGCAATCCACGGCCGGGAAGGCCATGGTGTCCCTTGCCTGGCGGGTCGGGGGAACTCGGGAGCGGCGAACGAAGCCGAAGTCGAAGTTTCGGGGGCTGCTTTCCGGAATCCTCAAGGGCAAGAAACCCGCAGGAGGCAGACCTTCGCCGGCACAGCAATTAAAGAAGCTGAAAGCCTCCGAGAGTGGCGTTTCGGCCGTCGAATTCGCACTGATTGCTCCTGTCTTCGCCATCGGCCTGGTCGCGACCGCCGATGTCGCGCTTGCCCTGCATCAGCGCATGGCGATGGATCACGTTCTGCGTGCCGGCGCTCAGGCCGCCATGTCGGATTCCGGTGAGGCAAAGGTGCAGGCCGTCATGGAATCGACCCTGGCGGGAAGCGACGAAGCGAGCACCGTGGTCCTCGATCCGGTTCATCGCTACTGCGCGTGCCCGGAAAACGCGAGCGTGGCGCCGGAGGCAGCCCCCGCCTGCGGGGCGCCCTGTTCCGGCATGGCATCGCAATACGTCTACTATCGAATGCAGGCACACAAGGACTATCAACCGATGTCTCTGCCGGAAGCCCTGCCGGCCTTCCGGCTGAGCTCCTCGATGCAGGTACAGGTGCAATGACGGGCGCTCTTTCACGCCTCGGTCGCGCTCGCCGGTGCCAGTCCGGGGCGACAGCCGTCGAGTTCGCCCTCGTCGGCCTGCCGCTCTTTCTCCTGATACTGGGGGTGGTCGAGTTTGGGCGGGCCTTCTTTCTACAAAACGACCTGTCCTATGCGGCGGATGTCGCCGCACGCCAGGTCCTGATCGGCCAGGTTGGACCAAGCCTTTCGGAAACGGATGCCACCACCATGCTCGACGACGCCGTGCGGGCGAATTTCAGGAGCGGCGATCCCGCGCTGCTGCAGGTCTCGACGGCGAGGGAGACGGTGAACGGGTCGGATTTCCGGGTATTGACCCTGCGCTATCCATTCACCTTCCTTCTGCCCGACCTGATCGACACGCCGATCACGATCGGGCTCTCGCGCCGTATTCCGATCGGCTGATACGACGCCCCGAGATATCTGTCGCAGCTGGAACCGGACGGTCCCGTCGCCGGCCGGGATTGCTGCCGTCCATGCCCCGGCGATCGAGCCTTTGGTTCGACCGCGAGCGTCACGAGGGGCTGCGACGGAGACATCCGGGCGGGCGGTCTAGGCCACCAGGCCGACCCGGTAGTCCAGGTGAGGTCGGCCATGAAGCCGAATAGATCGGCGGGCCCGGGAGCGGCTATATAACGGCTACACAGAGCGCGGGAAGCCAGAGAGAAGCCCACCCGGCTGTGGTACCGATCCGGCCAAAGCATGCTTGGTGTCGGCTCAACGAGAACCCCACACAAGGAACCTGAATCATGAAGAACCTTCTCGCACGCTTCCTCCGCAACGAGTCCGGCGCCACCGCCATCGAATACGGCCTGATTGCCGGCCTGATCGCCGTCGTGATCATCACCTCGGTCGGCCTCGTCGGAACCGACGTGAACGGCGCCTTCCAGGCAATCGCAAACGCACTGAACTTCCCGGCCGCGTAAGCTGTTTGCTTCAAGGCACTGCGAGCGGGCCGGCGGCGGAGCAAATCCACGCCGGCCCGTTCGCGTAAGGACCGACGCAGCAGCAAACGAGGTGACACATGTTCGGCAGGAAGTCGTTGAGCGACGCGGAACACGCCACTGCAGCCGCACAGGAAGATGCATTGCGGGACGAACAGGAGACAGAGACGACGGTCCCTCCTCCGCGTCAGGCCGTCGAGCCGTCTCCTCCCCTCAAGGCCGAGAAGTCTGACCAGTACTATCTCCTGAAGAAGGACGTCTTCAGCGCGCTGATCGCAACCATCGATGTCGCCGCGCTTTCCAGCATGGATCTCGAACAGGCCCGCAAGGAAATCGGCGCCATCGTCAACGACATCGTGGCGGCAAAGAAGGCCGGAATTTCCATGGCGGAGCAGAATGCGCTGCTGCGCGACATCTGCGACGACATCTTGGGCTATGGTCCTCTCGAGCCTTTGCTGGCCCGCGACGATATCGCCGACATCATGGTCAACGGCGCCAATCAGGTCTTCATCGAAGTCGGAGGCAAGGTCGAGGAAACGAGTGTCCGCTTCCGCGACAACGAACAGCTCGTCAGCATCTGCCAGCGGATCGTCAGCAAGGTCGGCCGTCGTGTCGATGAATCCAGCCCGATTTGCGATGCCCGTCTTGCCGATGGCTCTCGTGTGAACGTGATCGTCCCTCCGCTCGCAATCGACGGGCCGAGCCTGACCATCCGAAAATTCAAGAAGGAAAAGCTGAATCTGGATCAACTGGTCCGTTTCGGCTCGATCTCGCCCGAGGGCGCCGAAATCCTCAAGATCATTGGCCGGGTTCGCTGCAACGTGCTGATTTCGGGAGGCACCGGTTCGGGCAAGACGACGCTGCTCAACTGCCTGACAGGCTACATCGACGACGGCGAACGCATCATCACCTGTGAAGACGCTGCCGAACTCCAGTTGCAGCAACCCCACGTCGTCAGACTCGAGACCCGTCCGCCAAACATCGAGGGCCAGGGCGAGATCACCATGCGCAGTCTCGTCAAGAACTGCCTTCGCATGCGGCCCGAGCGCATCATCGTCGGCGAAGTCCGCGGTCCGGAGGCGTTCGACCTTCTTCAGGCGATGAACACCGGTCACGACGGGTCTATGGGAACGCTGCACGCGAACTCGCCGCGCGAGGCAATCTCCCGTGTCGAGGCGATGATCACCATGGGTGGTCACAGCCTTCCCGCCAAGGCGATCCGTGAGATGCTGGTCTCGTCCGTCGACGTCATCGTGCAGGCGGCCCGTCTGCGGGACGGCTCCCGGCGTATCACCCACATTACCGAAGTGCTCGGCATGGAGGGCGATGTGGTGACGACGCAGGATCTGTTCGTCTACGAGATCATCGGTGAGGACGCCAGGGGCAACATCATCGGGCGGCACCGCTCGACGGGGATCGGCCGCCCGGCATTCTGGGACCGCGCTCGCTATTACGGAGAGGAAAAGCGGCTCGCCGCCGCTCTCGATGCCGCGGAAATCGCGGCGGCGGCGTAACCGCTGCCGTCTGTTCCAGGAGGTTTGCCATGCTCCCCCAATCGCTCCCCCCGTTCCTGGTCTTCGTCCTTGCGGCGACGAGCATCGGCGGCGTCCTGCTGGCCGTCTTCTTTCCGCGTGCAGCGAGGCTGAGCCCCTACCGCCGCCGGTTCGCCGCATTGGCCGCGCCGGATGCCCATCCCCGCGATGCGCGCGGTGCCGACGACGACCAAGACCGCCGACGAACTGTC
>DATGWU010000351.1:0-1668 GCA_035299345.1 Rhizobium sp. | reverse complement strand
AGCCCGCCGCGCGGGGCGCAGCGGGCTCTGATAAAGCGGGATGAAAGCCTTACTTCGCAGCGGCTTCGTACATTTCCAAAACGTAGTCCCAGTTGATCAGGCTGTCGACGAAGGCCTCCAGATACTTCGGCCGCGCGTTGCGGTAGTCGATGTAGTAGGAGTGCTCCCACACGTCGACGCCGAGGATCGGGGTCGCGCCGTGGACCAGCGGGTTTTCGCCGTTCGGCGTCTTGGAGATTTCGAGCTTGCCGTCCTTGACCGAAACCCAGGCCCAGCCGGAGCCGAACTGGGTGGTGCCGGCGGCGATGAAATCGGCCTTGAACTTGTCGTAGCCGCCGAGGTCGGAGGCGATCGCGCTTTCGAGCTTGCCCGGCAGCTTGTTGCCGCCGCCGCCCTTCTTCATCCACTTCCAGAAGTGAACGTGGTTGTAGTGCTGGGCGGCGTTGTTGAAGAGGCCCTGATTGGTGCCGAAGGACTTCTTGACGACGTCCTCGACCGAGAGATCAGCGAGGCCGGCGTCGGCGGCGAGCTTGTTGCCGTTGTCGACATAGGCCTTGTGGTGCTTGTCGTGGTGATATTCGAGCGTTTCCGCCGACATGTAGGGGGCGAGCGAATCGTAGGCGTAGGGAAGTTCGGGCAATTCGAAAGCCATGGTGATATCTCCTCTTGGCAACAGAGTGCGGAAAATCGGTCGATCGGGAACATAGGAGCGGAAGCCCCCCGAGGCAACCTGCCAAAGATCAAATTGTCGCGGGGAACGGCAAAGTCTTTCCCGCAGGCAGGCCGCCGGAGGAATGAAAATGCTCACCCGTCGATGGACCGTATCCTCTTGAAAAAACAAGGCGGAAGAAAGTCGGCCCCGCGCCCGGCTCAGCCTTGGTCATAGACCTCCGGCGCCGGCAGCCCGCCGAGGTCGAAGCCTTTTTCCGCCCGCGCCATGCGGCACTCGGCATCACCCGGCATGCAGTCGCGGCAGACGATCGGCCGGACGGCATAGATGGCGCAGCCGACATGCTTTCCGAGTTCGCCGGTGAGTGCCGCGCAGCGGCCCTCCTCGAAGCGCATGCCGGAAAGATCCGCGGCGACGAGCGTTTCCGGGATAAGCGCCAGCGCCTCGTCGCTCTCCAGCGAGAAGCGCGGCCAGTCGGCCGAATGGGCGCAGCACGCCCCGCAGGTCTGGCAATCGAAGATATCGGGCGGCGAGGTTTCGAGCATGGCCTTCCCTAAGCAGGTGCGGACGGGAAATCCAGCGTTTTCGGCAGGGACGGTATGGCGCGATCGCGCACCGCCTGCAGCCCTCAGACCCGTTGCGGCTCCACCTCGACGGTGACGTGCGAGAGGTCATGGATCGCGGCGAGTTTCTCGCGGTAGTAGGAAGGCGGTCGCGGCTTTTCCGTGACAACCGCGACGATCGCCCCGTGATGGCCGGGGCCGAGGCGCCAGACATGCAGGTCGGTGACCTCGCAGCGCTCGGCCCGCATGATGGTGGCGATCTCTTCCGGCAGGTCCTCGTCCGGGGGCACGTAATCGACCAGCACCGCGCCGGCATCGCGGATCAGCGACGTCGCCCAGCGGGCGATAAGCAGCGCACCGAAGATGCCGATCACCGGATCGAGCCACAGCCAGCCGTAGAGACTGCCGGCGAGCAGCGCGGCGATCGCCAGCACC
>DATGWU010000350.1:0-3527 GCA_035299345.1 Rhizobium sp. | reverse complement strand
GATGGAAGCCAAGCAGAAGAGCAAGGCGAAGAAGGCCGGCAAGGTCGCTCTGCCGATCCGGCTGGCGCAGGCTGATCTCCGTTGGTCGGTGAACACCTACTATCTCGTCGGGATCGCCTGCGCGCTCGCCACCTACGTGGCGGCGCTGTCACTGGGCGCGGGCCATCCGGCCGCGGCGGGCTTTGCCGTCACGGGCGGGCTCATGCTGCCGCACCTTTATGTCAACGCGAAGCGGAAAGGACGCCTCAACCGTTTCAGCGCGGAATTCCCGAATGCCGTGGACGTCGTCGTGCGGGGCCTGAAGGCCGGACTGCCGGTGGCCGATTGCCTTCGCGTGATCGCGTCGGAAGCGCAGGAGCCTGTGAGAAGCGAGTTCCTCCTGATCGTGCAGGACCAGACTCTAGGCATTCCGCTCGACGAGGCGGTACAGAGGATGCGCGAGCGTGTTCCGCTGCCGGAAGCGAGCTTCTTCGCGATCGTTATCGCCATTCAGTCGCGCACCGGCGGCAGTCTCTCCGAAGCCCTCGGAAACCTCTCGAAAGTGCTTCGCGACCGCAAGAAGATGAAGGCCAAGATCAAGGCGATGAGCGCCGAGGCGAAGTCGTCGGCCGGCATCATCGGGTTCCTGCCGATCTTCGTCGCTGGTGCGGTCTATTTCACCAGCCCTGACTACATGTCGCTGCTCTTTTCGACACCTGTGGGAAAGGCCGTGCTGGCGGGCTGCGGCCTCTGGATGGGCATGGGAATTCTCGTCATGCGCAAGATGATCAACTTCGACTTCTAGAGGGCATCGTCGATGAACATTCTCAACCCTGAGCAGCTTACGGTCGCCCTGTCCGCATTTGCAGCCTTCTCGGCCGTTCTTGCAGTTTCGTGGCCATACGTCTTTCCGAACAATCTCGCCGCCCGCATGCGCAGGATCGAGGGAGAACGGGAACGTATCCGGGTGCGGGAACGCGCTCGACTGAATGTGAAAGCCCGCCCGGCGTCGCTTCGGGCGGAGCCCCGCAAGCTCTACAAGGCGATCGTCGACCGGTTCAATCTCGCAAGGCAGGCGGACAACGGCGAGATCATCGAGAAGCTGAACATGGCCGGCTACCGCGGCCAGGCGCCGGTCACGACCTTCCTCGCCGTGCGTCTCTTAGCGCCGCTCATCCTCTTTGTCGTGGGCCTTCTCTATCTCTTCGTGGTCATGAGGCCTGATCTTCCGTCGCTCCTGATGGCGGCGATGGCGGCCGGCATGGGTGCGACGGGCTACTTTGCCCCGGCGATCTATATCAGGAACCGGATTACGAAACGTCAGCAGGCGATCCGGCGGGCATGGCCCGAGGCGCTGGACCTGCTGCTGATCACGGTCGAATCGGGCATGGGCGTCGAAAGCGCGTTTCGTAAGGTGGGCGAGGAGATCGCGGTGCAGTCGGCGGAGGTCGCGGAAGAGATGATGTTGACCACCGCCGAGCTTTCCTATCTGCAGGACCGCCGCCAGGCCTACGACAATCTCGCGCGGCGGACCGGCCTTGACGGTGTCCGGGCCGTGGTGACGAGCCTGATCCAGGCCGAAAAATACGGCACTCCGCTCGGGCAGGCGCTGCGCGTCATGGCACAGGAGAACCGTGACATGCGCATGAGCGAGGCCGAGAAGAAGGCGGCGTCCCTTCCGCCGAAGCTGACGGTCCCGATGATCGTGTTCTTCCTGCCGGTCCTGTTCGCCGTCATCATAACGCCGGCGGTGATCCAGATCATGGATATCTGAGTGTGTCCTTCACGCCTCCACTCTCAGGAGGCGCCAGGAAGCGGGATAGGGACAGATCACCCCCGATCGGACTTGTTCGTCAGAGCAACCAACTTGTCGGCCATGGCCTCCAGCGGAAGCACACCGTCCACGAGGCCCGCCAGGATCGCCGCTTTCGGCATTCCGAACACGGCGGACGTATTCTCGTCCTGGGCTATGATCCGGCCGCCCCGGCGCCTGATATCGGCGAGGCCCGCGATCCCGTCATCCCCCATGCCGGTCAGGACAACCGCTAGGGCCTCCTCCCTGAAGCAGTCGGCCATGGCCCGGAACAGATGCGTGGCGGACGGCCTGAACGCGTTGACGGGAGCGTCGTCGGTCACCCGGATGCGCGTCTTGCCGGAGAGGCCGAGCTGACGGCCGTCGGGTGCAAGATAGACGACGCCCGGCCTCAAGCGCTCACCATCGACCGCGACCCTGACTGACAGGGGTACGGTCGCGTCGAGACGGGCGGCGACGCCTTCGATAAACCCGTCCGACATGTGCTGGACAACCAGAATCGGCGCCGGAAAGTCGGCCGGAAGTGCTGAGAGAATGCTCCGTAGTGCCGCCGGCCCCCCCGTCGAGGCCGCTATTCCAACAACCGAGGCAAGGCGCGGCGCCGCGCCTCCCGGTACCCCTGTTACGATCTCCGCTCTGCGTCCCCGCCGCCGCTGGCGAACGACCATGACCTGCGCCATTGCCCTCATCGTCGACAGAAATTTGCTCATCGACGGACCATCGTCAGGCAAGGGTGCCGCTATGACGGCAAGTGCCCCTGCCTCGAGCGCCCTCTCCGATATTCCCCCGCCTCCGCCGCATTCCTGTCCGGCAATCACCACTACGGGTCTCGGCGAGGCGATCATGATCTCCCGGATGGTATCCACGCTGTCGCCGCCCGCAAGACCGAGTTCGACGGCGACGACATCCGGTCGAAGATCGACCGACATTGCCAGAGCTTGCTCGCCATCCCGTGCGACACCGACCAGACCCATCGACGCGTCGGCCCGAAGGGCTGCAAAGGTCCGCTCGGCAAGATCGGCGGAGGTGGTGACAAGAAGGAGCCGGATCATCGGACGCTCAAACAACCCGGCGCATGGTTTCGAGGAGCTCTTCCGCGTCGAAGCGGTCTTTTCTCAGACAGGCGTTCGCCCCGCCGGGGACGGTCGTGCAATCGGCACCGCCGATCTCGCGTCCCGTGACGAGGATAACCGGCAATCCCGCGAGCCGGTCGGATCGCCGGATCGTCTCCACGAGTTGCAGACCGTCCATCTCGGGCATGTCGATATCGGAAATGACGATGTCTGCATCCTGCCGCGCCAGTTGCTTCAGCGCCTCCGCACCATTGCTCGCGACGACGACCTCGTAGCCAGCCCGCTCCGTTATCATCCGGAGAAGCGTGCGAACCGCATTCGAATCGTCGACGATGAGCACGCGGGCAGGCTTGGGCCTCGGGGCCCCGATGACCGGGGTTTGCGGAGACAGCAGTTCGGGGGAGACGTCGGCAAGAGCAGCCACGTTCAGGAGCAGCGCAAGGCGCCCGTCCGGCAGGTTCATCGCACCGCAATACTGGCGGAATCCGGCCAGTCTCGGGCCGAGCTTTCGGACGAGGAGCTCTCGCTCTCCCTCGATTTCGTCGACGAGAACGGCAATCCGCCGGCTGGCGACGCCACTCACGACCGCGCGCATCGCCTGGGGCTCAGTGGTACGGGCGATCCCCAACCAGCGCGCCAGATCGACGACAGGGATTGCTCCC
>DATGWU010000349.1:0-2146 GCA_035299345.1 Rhizobium sp. | reverse complement strand
ACTACGACCGCATGATCGTCGGCGGCGTAGTCCCCGCCGGTGGAAGCCTCGTCCTCGACGAAGTGAAGCCCTGCGGCACCGCCTCGATCCTCGACCGCCGCGAAATGGTGATCGTCAACATAGGCGGCGAAGGCACGGTGCTGGCCGACGGCGAGTATGTGATGGCCAAGGGCGACATGCTCTATCTCGGCATGGGCTCGGGCCCCGTCACCTTTGCTGGTGATGGTCGCTTCTACATCCTCTCGGCCCCCGCCCATCACACTTATCCGTCGCGCCTCATCCGCATCGACGAGGCGGCGAACATGTCGCTCGGCGCACAGGAGACCTCCAACGAGCGCACCATCTACCAGTTCGTGCATCCGGATGTGATGACCTCCTGCCAGCTCGTCGTCGGCATGACCAAGCTCGCGAAGGGTTCCATCTGGAACACCATGCCGGCGCACGTCCACGACCGCCGCATGGAGGCCTATCTCTATTTCGATCTCGCCGAAAACCAGCGCGTCTTCCACATGATGGGCGAGCCGGACGAAACCCGCCATCTCGTCCTGAAGAACGAGGAAGGCGCGATCTCGCCGCCATGGTCGATCCACAGCGGCGCGGGGACCGGCGCCTATACCTTCATCTGGGCGATGGCCGGCGACAATGTCGACTACAGGGACGTCGAAATGGTCTCGATGGAGGCCCTGCGATGAGCGCTATATTTTCCCTTGCCGGCAAGCGCGCGCTCGTCACCGGCGCCAATACCGGCATCGGCCAGGCGATCGCCCGCTCGCTCGCGGAAGCCGGCGCCGATGTCGTCTGTGCCGGCCGGTCCGCCGTCACCGAGACGGTCGATCTCATCACCAGCGCAGGTGGCAGGGCCGAAGGCCTCGCGCTCGACCTTTCCGACCCGATCGCCGCAGCGACCGCCGTCGAGACCCTTGCGGCTCCGGTCGACATCCTCGTCAACAATGCCGGCATTATCCGCCGCGCCGATGCCGTCGATTTCACCGAAGCCGACTGGGACGAGGTGATGGACGTGAACCTGAAGGCCGTCTTCTTCCTGAGCCAGGCCTTCGCGCGCTCGGTCCTTGCCCGTGGTGCCACGGGGCGGATCATCAACATCGCCTCCATGCTCTCGTTCCAGGGCGGCATCCGCGTCGCTTCCTACACCGCGTCGAAGAGCGGCGTGGCCGGGCTCACCAAGCTTCTCGCCAACGAATGGGCGGCGAAGGGGATCAACGTCAACGCGATTGCCCCCGGCTACATCGCCACCAACAACACCGAGGCACTGCGCGCCGATCCGGACCGGAGCAAGGCGATCCTCGAGCGCATTCCGGCCGGGCGCTGGGGCGATCCGGAGGACATCGGCGGTACGGCCGTCTTCCTCGCCTCGCCGGCGGCAAAATACATCCATGGTGCAATCCTCAACGTCGACGGAGGCTGGCTTGCCCGCTGATCTTCCCCGTCTCCACCGGCCGGACGGCAAGCGCCCGCGGCCCGGCATCGTCCATCTCGGCCTCGGCGCCTTCTTCCGGGCCCATGGCGCAGTCTATATTTCCGAGGCCATGGAGAAATCCGGCGGTGACTGGGGCATCATCGGCGTCAGCCTGGTGCGACCCGACCAGCGGGACTTGCTGGCGCCGCAGGACTATGCCTACACCGCGCTCGAACTCGGACCCGAAGGCGAAACGCCGCGTGTCATCACCGCCGTCGACCACGTGCTGGTCGCCCGCGAAGATCCGCAGGCAGTACTCGCCGCGATGAGCGATCCGGCAATCCGCATCGTCACGCTGACGGTTACCGAAAAGGGATATTGCCACGAACCCTCGACGGGTCGGCTGAACCGCCAGCATCCCGACATCGTCCACGACCTCGCGCATCCGGACGCGCCGCTTTCGGCGGTCGGTTATCTCGTGCGGGCGCTGGAGCGCCGGCGAGACGCCGGCCTGCGCCCCTTCACCGTGCTCTGCTGCGACAACCTTCCCGAAAACGGCAAGGTGGTGAGAGGCGTCGTCATCGAGCTTGCGGGGCTCATCGATCCCGCGCTTGCCGACTGGATTTCCGCCGAAGGCGCCTTCCCCTCGACCATGGTCGACCGGATCGTGCCGGCGACCAAGCCGGAGGACATCGAACGGCTGGCGGCGATGACCGGCGTCCTCGACCT
>DATGWU010000348.1:0-5570 GCA_035299345.1 Rhizobium sp. | reverse complement strand
GATTGCGCGGACGGTTGTAGATCGTCATCGGGTCGTCTAGCTGCTGGATGACGCCACTCTTCATGATGGCGATGCGGTCGGCGAGCGTCAGCGCCTCGATCTGGTCGTGGGTGACGTAGATCATCGTGTTCTTGAGCGACTGGTGCAGCCGCTTGATCTCGACGCGCAGTTCCGAGCGCAGCTTGGCGTCGAGGTTCGAGAGCGGTTCGTCGAACAGGAAGACGTCGACATCGCGCACCAGAGCGCGGCCGATCGCCACGCGCTGGCGCTGGCCGCCGGAGAGTTCCGCCGGCTTGCGCTTCAGGAGCGGCCCGATCTGCAGGATCTCGGCGGCGCGCGCCACGCGCTTTTCGATCTCCGGCTTCGGCACCTTGGCGACCTGCAGCCCGAAGGAGAGGTTCTTCTCGACCGACATCTGCGGATAAAGCGCGTAGGACTGGAACACCATGCCGATGCCACGGTCCTTCGGCTCCTCCCAGGTGACGTTGCGATCCTTGATGAAGATCTGCCCGTCGGTCGGCTCCAGGAGGCCGGCGATGCAGTTCAGCAGCGTCGACTTTCCGCAGCCGGACGAGCCGAGCAGGACGAGGAACTCGCCGTCACGGATATCGAGATCGAGGTTTTCGAGCACCTTCACGGCGCCGAAGCTCAAAGACAGATCCTTGATGGAAACAGAATGCGACATCTTGCTTAACCCTTGACTGCGCCGGCGGCGATGCCCCGGACGAAGAGGCGTCCGGAGACGAAGTAGACGATGAGCGGGACCGCGCCGGTCAGCAGCGTTGCGGCCATGTTGACGTTGTATTCCTTCACGCCCTGGACGGAGTTGACGATGTTGTTGAGCTGGACGGTCATCGGGTAGTATTCGGGTCGCGTGAACACGACGCCGAACAGGAAGTCGTTCCAGATGCCGGTGACCTGCAGGATCATCGCGACCACGAAGATCGGCAGCGACATCGGAAGCATGATGCGGAAATAGATCTGCCAGAACCCCGCCCCGTCGATGCGCGCCGCCTTGAAGAGTTCCTCCGGCAGCGAGGTGAAATAGTTGCGGAAGAGCAGCGTCAGGATCGGCATGCCGAAGATCGTGTGCACGATGACGAGGCCGGTCAGCGTGCCGTAAATGCCCATCTCGCGCAGCACGATGACGATCGGATAGATCATCACCTGATAGGGAATGAAGGCGCCGATGATGAGGATGGTGAAGAAGAGGTCGGCGCCCTTGAAGCGCCAGTTGGCGAGCGCGTAGCCGTTTACCGATGCGATCAGGATCGACACCAGGGTCGAGGGAACGGTGATCCGGACCGAATTCCAGAAGCCGCGCGAAAGCCCGTCGCAGTTGAGCCCCGTGCACGCCGTCGCCCAGGCCTTAACCCACGGCTCGAAGGTAATTTCCACCGGCGGCGAGAAGATGTTGCCGAGCCGGATTTCCGGCATTCCCTTGAGCGAGGTCATCACCATCACGTAGAGCGGCAACAGGTAATAGGCGGCAGCGACGAAGAGCGTGCCGTAAATGATGATGTTGCGCGACGAGAGGACCCGCCGGGGCCGGGCGCCGCGCGGCGCTGCGCCGAGCCGGCCGGAGGAGGCGTCGATGGCGGCCGCGGTCGTATTGAGGGAGCCGGGATTAGCCACGCTTCTTTCCTCCGAATTCGAGATAGGCCCAGGGAATGATGATGATGGAGACGGTGATCAGCATCATCGTCGACGCGGCAAAACCCTGTCCGAGGTTCTGTGCCAGGAACATGTAGTCGTAGACGTATTTCGCCGGCACTTCCGAGGCGATGCCGGGACCACCGCTGGTCTGTGCGACGACGAGGTCGTAGACGCGCACGATGCCGCTCGCGATGATGACGAGCGTGGTGATGAAGACCGGCCGCATCATCGGGATGACGATGAAGAGATAAGTCCTCCACATCGGAATGCCGTCGACGCGCGCGGCCTTCCAGATGTCTTCGTCGATACCGCGCAAGCCGGCGAGCAGCAGGCACATGACGAGACCGGTCCCCTGCCACAGACCTGCGATCAGGATGCCGTAGATGACGATCTCGGAATTATAGAGAGGGTCGAAGGTGAAGCTCGTCCATCCGAGGCCGCGAACCACCGACTGAATGCCGAATTCCGGATTGAGCACCCATTGCCAGACGAGGCCGGTAACGATGAAGGAGAGCGCAAAGGGATACAGAAAGATCGTCCGGAACGTGTTTTCGAACCTAATCTTCTGGTCCATCAACGCCGCAAGCAGGAAGCCGATCACCAGGCTGAAGACCAGCGTGAAGACGCCGTAGATCGCGAGATTCTCGATCGAGACGATCCAGCGCGGCGCCACCCACAGGCGCTCGTATTGCTCGATGCCGACGAATTTCAGCCGCGGCAGAAGCTTCGAATTGGTGAACGAATAGACCACGGTCCAGATCGTGCCGCCGAGAAAGATGACGACGGCGACGAGTATCATCGGAATGGAAGCAATCTTCGCATTGAGATTGCGCAAGAGCCTGTTGGGTCGACCGGCATAACTCTGGCCCGTCATGAATCTGTCCTCCTCATTCACGATCGAAGGCAACCGGAGATGCAGCACCCGGCTCGTACCGGCCGTGGCGGAAAACCGGACGCCCTCGCCCCTCCCCGCCCTGCGGCAAGGAGGCAGGCCGGCCGCCGGACAGGAGCCGACGGCCGGCGGGCGATGCCGCTCCTCAATCCGCGGATGCGATGATGTCGACGAAGCGCTTCTGCGCGTCGTCCGGCGTCATCGACGGATTGGCGAAGAACTCGGAGAACAGGTCCTCGATCTGCTTCTGGCTATCGGCGGACATGAGCTGGTTGGTGCTCTCGACGACGTTGCCCTTGGCAAGAATGTCGAGGCCCTTCTTCATGCAGTCATTGGCCGCGTTGAGATCGACGTCGCCGCGGATCGGCAGCGAGCCCTTCTTCAGGTTGAAGGCGACCTGCGTCTTCGGGTTCACAAGAACGGAGGCAAGGTCCTCCTGCGCCTTCGACTTCGCCTCGTCCTTCAGCAGCGGGAAGTAGTAGGCGTCGCCGTCGGTGGAGATGATCTCGTTGACGCCGAGGCCCGGCAGGCAGGTGTAGTCCTTGCCGGCGACCTGTCCGGCCACCTGGAACTCGCCCTGCGCCCAGTCACCCATGATCTGGCCGCCGGCCTTGCCGGTGATCACCAGATTGGTGGCCTGGTTCCAGTCCTGCACATTGGAGCCCTTCGACATCCGGCGTGCATCGTCGGCTGCCTTGAACACCTTCGTGATCTCCGGACCGGCCGCGAAATCGGCATCCTTGTCCTTGTAGACCTTGTAGAAGTTGTCCTTGCCGGCAAGCGCGACCATGATGACGTTGAACGCGCCCGACGTCTGCCAGGCCTGACCGCCGACGGCGAGCGGTATGATGCCGGCCTTTTCCAGCGCCGGCGCGGCCGTGACGAACTCGTCCCAGTTCTTCGGAACGGCAACACCCGCCTTTTCGAAGGCGGCGTTCGAAAGCCACAGCCACTGCCACGAGTGGATGTTGACGGGAGCACAATAGATGTGGCCGTCAATGGTGCAGCTGTCGAGCAGGCTCGCCGGCTTAATGACCTCACGCCATTTCTCACGCTCGGCCACGGCATCGAGATCCCGCATCAATCCGGCCTGCACAAGCTCCTCCGCCTGACGGCCGTGATTGAACTGCGTGGCGCCCATCGGGTCGCCGCCGGTAATACGGCTGATCATGATCGGTCGGGCGGTGCCGCCGGAGCCGGCGATGGCGCCGTCGACCCATTTGTTGCCGGTCGCGTCGAAGGCCTTGGCGAGTTCGGCGACCGCCGCCGCCTCGCCTCCCGACGTCCACCAATGCGTTACTTCAAGATCGGTCGCCTGAGCTGCCCCGAACGGCAGCGCCACGCCGGCGGCAAGCAAAATGGCAATACGACGAAAATTCATGAGTGTCCTCCCTCACTGAAACGTTGCCGTAAAAAATCTATGCGAAACATTCGGCGCGCGCAACCGGGAAGAGGCGACAATCTTTTCTTAACACTATTTTCAACCTACGGACGATTTCTCTCTGCCGACCTTTGCCCAGATCGTCGTCTAGTCGCTGCACCGCAGCGATGCCGATTTTCTGTATTTTGACCAAAAATTTAGCGAAATGACGAGACATCTCGAGGTCGACGGCGCCACGCCCTCTGTCTCGCAGGCGCAAAAGACCGGCATTCATGGCGGACAAATACCGACGGTTGTTCCCGTCAAAATTTTATCACCGGAACACTCGACAAATTCACTGCAACGTTTCAGATTGGTGACCTTACGCTTGTCCTGAATGACCGATCCGGATTGATTGCAGCGCCTTCGGCGGTGTCTATAATGCGGATCATCGTAAGCGGCGGGGAACATATGAAAAAGGGTAAGGCGATTGAAGTCCGCAGGCCGGCCGGCACGACGGCCGAGCGGCCGACGCTGAAGACCATCGCCTATATGACGGGCTTGGGCATCACCACGATCTCCAGGGCATTGAAGGATGCGCCGGATATCGGGGCGGACACGAAGGAGCGGGTTCGCATGGTCGCCCGCCAGCTCGGCTACCAGCCGAACCGCGCCGGTGTTCGCCTGCGCACGGGCAAGACCAACGTCATCGCGCTGGTGCTCAGCATCGACGAGGAGATCATGGGCTTTTCGAGCCAGATGGTCTTCGGCATTTCCGAGGTGCTGACGGGAACGCCCTACCACATCGTGGTGACGCCGCATTCCCACAGCAAGGACCCGATGCTGCCGGTACGCTACATTCTCGACACCGGCTCGGCGGACGGGGTCATCATTTCGCGGATCGAACCGGACGACGCGCGCGTGCGGCTGCTTTCCGAGCAGAACATGCCGTTCGCCACCCACGGGCGCACCGATGCCGGGCTTGTTCACCCCTATCACGACTTCGACAACGAGGCCTTCGCCCACCAGGCGGTCGAGCGGCTCGTGCGCCGCGGACGCAGGCGCATCGCGCTCTTACAGCCGCCGAGCAAGCTCTCCTATTACACCCACACCCGGGCCGGCTTCGTGAAGGGGCTGCGCGAGCACGGCGCGAAGGAGGTGCCGCTCGGCCTCAACATCGACGCGCCGCTGCAGGACATCCGCGATGCGATCGAGGCGCTGATGCGCTCCGACGACGCGCCGGACGGCATCGTCTCGTCGTCCGGCAGCGCCACCATCGCCGTCAATGCCGGCATCGAGGCGGCCGGAAAGCGCGTCGGCCGCGACATCGATCTCGTTTCGAAGGAATCGGCGCCGATCCTCAAATGGATCCGTCCGGAAATCATCACGGCCTTCGAAGACGTCCGCCACGCGGGCCGCGAACTTGCGAAAGCGGTGATCGCCCGTATCGACGGTATCGCACCGGAGCACCTCCAGAGCATGAGCGAGCCCGTCTGGTCAGACTGACCGCGACGGGCTTCGCCAGCGCTTCGATGGCTCGTCAGGCGCCACTGCCCCAGGGGCCATGCGGCCGGTCGAGCCCGTCGGTGCGCTCGAAACCGTGGGCTCCGAAGAAATCACGCTGTGCCTGGATGAGGTTCGCGGTTCCGCGCGCCTGCCGGT
>DATGWU010000347.1:0-1973 GCA_035299345.1 Rhizobium sp. | reverse complement strand
AAGCCGGGCGAGGCCGGTACGACGTCGCATAGGCATAACCCGCGTTACCCGCAGAGAAACCCTCACAGATATGATCGTTCGCCCGCTTTCGCCGCCGCTCAAACGACGCCTCGCGGTCGTCATCCGCCGCGACAAACGCCTAGATCTAGGACTGCGCAGGACTTTGACCGCGCTAAAGGCACTCGAATCGAAAAATCCGCAGTGATCGACCCGAGAGCCAGAGATCCCTCACTCCCACTCAATTGTCCGCCCTATGGACTAACCGGTTGAAAAACAAAGCGAAAAAATATTTTTTGAAGGTCATATGCCGCCGCACCCACCGTCGAAAAGCTATCCCTCTTGAAATCATTGGTTTTTTTTGGCGGATGGGCTCGAAAAAAAATTCGCCATCTATCGCCGGTGACGCTCGTCGCTTCAGTTCGCGGAACAGACAGCGAATGTCATCGCAAGAGCTACATCATACTGACTCGCGGTTCCATTTTTCATCCCACTCGGAAGATTCCATTGTGAGCCCAGCCAGACTTCGCCTTCGCCGGGGGGAGCGCAGAGGCAGTACACTTTAACCACCATTATCCGGGCCTCGCCGACCAGTAGCCGCTCCATCAATAACATTTGGATTGCACACTAACACTATCAATGTTAGCGTTCGCCACCATGTTATCAAAAGACCTCTCACGCTCGGACGGTCCCTTTCCTGATGCGCTAGAACGCTACCTGGGAGAGCTTCTTCATGAACGCATTGATGTCCGCCCATTCGAAGCCACTCGCAGCTTGCCGGCATTTATCGGACGCATCTACGCGCTCTACGAGGCTCGCATTCTTGGACGCCAATGCGTCATCGTTGCCAAGCTCGACGGCACAGGCACTCCAGCCGACATCGCTAAGCATATCGACATAGTCCGCAATGCCACCCATGCGGCGGTGGCGTTTGCCACCATGACCATCAGTGCGCACAACCGGTCGCGCCTCATCGGTCAAGGTGTTCCTTTTATCGTTCCCGGCAACCAGCTCTATATACCGGATCTGGCGATCGATCTGCGCGAGCATTTCCGTGCACCGCGCAACCGACAGGCGGACGGCCTGTCCCCTGCCGCCCAAACCGTCCTTTTCCATCACATCCTGCACCTCGACCGGAGCATGACAACGCCATCCCTCCTGGCTGACCGCCTGCATTACTCGGCGATGTCGATCGGCCGAGCGTTCGACGATCTGGTTGCCACCGGCCTCGCCGAAACCGTCCGGCACGGAAAAGAGAGGCGGATTCATTTCAAGGCAGAAGGGCGGCAGCTCCTGGAGGATGCAACGCCACATCTCCGCAGTCCGGTTCGATCCCTGAAATTCGTGCGCGGAAGCGCCTTCGGCGCGCACCTGAAGCTGGCCGGGGAAACGGCACTTTCCCGCCTAACGGAACTGGCTGGCCCCCGTATCGACACGTTCGCCGTCGCCGCCAGCGACTGGAAAGCGATTTCGCAAACTGCGGACCTCGCCGAAACCGACCGTGACGACGCCAACTGCATCATCGAGACATGGTCCTACGATCCGGCCGCCTTGTCCGACACCGACACCGTGGACGTCCTGTCCCTGTACGCACAATTCCGGGATCATCGCGACGAGCGCGTCGCCATGGCCGCGGAACGGCTTTTGGAGAACCTCCCTTGGTAGCTGGCATTGATAAATTTCAGAAATACTTCGCTGGCCATGAGGACTACTACGCCATCATCGGCGGGGCGGCCTGTGACCTCCTGTTCGATGAAGCAGGTCTCGATTTCAGGGCTACCAAGGATATCGACATGGTGCTCTGCGTTGAGGTGGTCGATGCCGCTTTCGGCGCCGCCTTCAAAGCGTTTCTGGATGCAGGCGGCTACCAAGCACGCGAGCGCAGCACCGGCGACAAGGAATTCTACCGCTTCCACAAGCCGTCGGATCAGAGCTTCCCCTTCATGATTGAGCTGTTTTCCCGCAAGCCGGGCACC
>DATGWU010000346.1:0-3207 GCA_035299345.1 Rhizobium sp. | reverse complement strand
CTGTGGGCGATCGTCCAAATTCGGGATTTCCTCCGGGGCTTGCCACAAAATTGCGTCAAATCGCCATCATTGCGTTGCTCTCCCCACGCTTTTATGGCTAGAAACGCCAGTTGGAAGCGGCGGTATTCACGCAGCGCTGCAATCGGGAACTGTCGAATGAGTGAAGTTAAGTCGGGAATGCTTAGAACCGCCGCCCGGATCGCCGGCGTGTTCTTGATGATCACTGCGACAGGTTCCCTGCTGGCATCGTGCCAGTCGGACCCCGATATCGACATCACCAAGCTCGCGGCCGAAAGCGAGCCGGCGGAAGTGCTGTACAATCAGGGCCTTGCCAACATCAAGGCGGGCAACATGGCCGAGGCCGGGCGCAAGTTCGACGCGGTCGACCGCCAGCACCCCTTCTCGGAATGGTCGCAGAAGGCGCTGGTAATGAGCACCTTCGTCAAGTACCGGCTCGGGCGCTATACGGAAGCGACCGCGACCGGCAAGCGCTACCTGGGCCTCTACCCGCGTGCGGATGACTCGGCCTATGTGCAGTATCTCGTCGGTCTTTCTTACTGGAAGCAGATCAGCAACGTGACGCAGGACCAGAAGGCATCGAACCAGACGATCGAAGCCATGCAGAAGGTGGTCGACGAATATCCGGACTCCGAATATGTCGACGACGCGCAGGCGAAGATCCGCTTTGCGCGTGACCAGCTTGCCGGCAAGGAAATGCAGATCGGCCGCTACTATCTGGAGCGCAAGGAATATCTGGCGGCGATCTCGCGCTTCCGCGTCGTCGTCGAGAAGTACCCGACGACGAACCAGGTCGAGGAGGCGCTTGCCCGTCTCGTGGAATCCTATTACGCGCTCGGCGTCGTCGAGGAAGCGCAGACCGCCGCGGCCGTTCTCGGGCACAACTACCCCGACAGCCAGTGGTATGCCGACTCCTACAAGCTCCTGAAGACCGGTGGTCTGGAACCGCGTGAGAACGCCGGCTCCTGGATTTCCCGTGCCGGCAAGAAGCTCCTGCTCGGGAGCTGATCGTCAGTCTCAAACCAGGCGAGATCTGAAAGCCCATGCTGGTCCAGCTATCGATCCGCGATATCGTTCTGATCGAGCGGCTCGACCTTGCCTTCGAGGCGGGGCTCTCGGTGCTGACCGGCGAGACAGGCGCCGGCAAGTCGATCCTGCTCGACAGCCTGTCGCTGGCGCTCGGCGGGCGCGGCGACGGCTCACTCGTCCGCCACGGTGAGGACAAGGGCCAGGTGACGGCCGTGTTCGACGTGGCTCACGCCCATCCGGTCCGCCTTTTGCTGCGGGAAAACAGCGTCGACGAGGACGGTGACCTCATCTTCCGGCGAGTACAATCGGCGGACGGCCGTACCCGCGCTTTCGTCAACGATCAGCCGGTGAGCGTGCAGTTGATGCGCCAGGCAGGCCAGTTGCTCGTCGAAATCCACGGCCAGCACGACGACCGTGCGCTCGTCGACACCAATGCGCACCGCACGCTTCTCGATGCCTTCGCCGGGCTAACGGACGAGGTAGTGGAACTCTCGGAGACCTACCGCCGCTGGAAGGATGCCGACCGGCAGTTGAAAGCTCACCGTGCGCGGGTCGAGGCAGCAGCGCGCGAAGCGGAATATCTGCGCGCCTCTGTCGAGGAGCTGGAGATTCTCTCGCCGCGCGACGGCGAGGAGGACGAACTCGCAGACCGCCGCTCGCAGATGCAGAAGGCGGAACGCATCGCCGGCGATATCGCCGAGGCCTCCGAGTTCCTCAACGGCAACGGTTCTCCGGTTCCGATGATCGCGTCGCTGATGCGGCGGCTGGAGCGCAAGAGCCACGAGGCGCCCGGCCTTCTCGAAGACACGGTGCAGCTTCTCGACGCGGCGCTCGACAGCCTCTCCAACGCCCAGATGGAAGTCGAGGCAGCGCTGCGCCGGACGGAATTCGATCCGCGGGAACTGGAGCGGGTGGAGGAGCGCCTGTTTGCGCTCAGGGCGGCGGGACGAAAGTATTCCGTGCCGGTCACCGAGCTTCCGGCGCTTGCCGAGCGGATGGTCGCCGAGCTCGCGGAACTCGACGCGGGCGAGGAGCGCCTCGGGCAAATGGAGGCCGCCGTCGCCGAGGCGAAGGCCGGATACGACCACCGGGCTGCCGCACTTTCCTCGAAGCGGGCGAATGCGGCGACGGCGCTTTCCGACGCCGTGATGGCGGAACTGCCGGCCCTGAAACTTGAGCGCGCCCGCTTCATGGTCGAGGTGAAGTCCGATCCGGAGGCGGCCACGGCCGAAGGCATCGATACCGTCGAATTCCACGTCCAGACCAATCCGGGTACGCGGCCGGGACCGATCATGAAGGTCGCCTCGGGCGGCGAACTCTCGCGCTTCCTGCTGGCGCTCAAGGTGGCGCTCGCCGACCGCGGCTCCGCGCCGACGCTCGTTTTCGACGAGATCGATACCGGCGTCGGTGGTGCCGTGGCGGATGCAATCGGCCAGCGGCTGAAGCGGCTCTCCGACAAGGTCCAGGTGCTTTCCGTCACCCACGCGCCGCAGGTGGCCGCCCGTGCCGCGACTCATCTTCTGATCTCCAAGGGGCCGGTCGGCGACGCCGGCGACAAGATCGCGACCAGGGTCGCGACGATGGAACCGGAGCACCGCCGCGAGGAAATCGCGCGCATGCTTGCGGGCGCCTCGGTGACCGACGAGGCGCGGGCGGCCGCCGCGCGGCTTCTCGCCGGCGAAAACTGACGCGGGAACGCCTTCGCCACGGACGGCGATTGCATTCCGGCTACAAACCTGTTTCCCTCCGCTTCGATGTTCGAGACGCTGCAAAGCTACTGGCCGGAGGTCCTTGCCGTCCTGTCGATCGGGATGGGCACGATCGCGGCCGTTCATGCGGCGATGACGAAGCGCGAGGTGCGTTCGGCGATCGGCTGGGTCGGCATCATCATCCTCTCCCCGATCGTCGGTACGCTCATCTACGCGGTGGTCGGCGTCAACAGGATTCGCCGCAAGTCCATCCTGCAGCGGCGGCCGCATCGCCACGAGGCGATCCGCCGCGTGCTGTCGCAGTTCAGCCTGCCGGCCGGCGAGGTCGAGCGGCAGTTCGGCCGGCCGATGGCCGCGTTGAAGGTTCTCGGCGATCGCGTCACCGGCTACTCGCTCTCCTCCGGCAACAGCCTTTCGATCCTTTCCTCCGGCGACGAGACCTATGATGCCA
>DATGWU010000345.1:0-5459 GCA_035299345.1 Rhizobium sp. | reverse complement strand
CGCCGCTGCTGGGCGGCGTCATCGCGGCCCTGTTCCTCGCCTTCATCAAGGAATTCATCATCTACCGGCATGACAAGATCGCCGCAGCGCGCCGCTGGGTGCCGATCCTGATCGCACTGATGATCGGAACCTTCTGCGCCTACCTCGCGCTCAAGGGACTGAACCAGATCGTACATGTCAGCCTGGCTGCCGCCATGCTGGTCGGTCTTGTGACAGGGACGACCGGCTGGGCCCTCAGCGTACCGCTCATCCGGCGTCAGTCGATCGGGCTCGAGAACCGCAACCAGTCGCTGCGCAAGCTTTTCCGCCTGCCGCTGATCTTCGCAGCAGCGCTTCTGTCCTTCGCCCATGGCGCGAACGATGTTGCGAACGCCATCGGTCCGCTCTCCGCGATCGTCCATGCGATCCGGGCGCACGAGATCGCCGCCAAGGTCGAAATCCCGATCTGGGTCATGGTGATCGGCGCAACCGGCATCTCGCTCGGTCTATTCCTCTTCGGCCCGAAGCTCATCCGGCTCGTCGGCGAGCAGATCACCAAACTCAACCCGATGCGCGCCTACTGCGTCTCGCTTTCGGCGGCCGTCACGGTCATCGTCGCCTCCTGGCTCGGTCTTCCGGTCAGTTCCACCCACATCGCCGTCGGTGCGGTCTTCGGCGTCGGCTTCTTCCGCGAATGGTACACCCGCAACTCCAAGCGGCGCATGGACTACATCCGCACCAAGTCGGACCGCTGGGTGGTCGAGGAAGCCGCCGAGCGCAATTCCGACGAAATGCGCCGCCGGTACCTCGTGCGGCGGTCGCACTTCATGACGATCGTCGCCGCCTGGGTCATCACCGTGCCTGCGGCTGCAGGGCTTGCGGCGCTCCTCTACTGGGTTATGTTCCTGCTCTTCGTCTGAAGAAGGGATTATCGGGATCATGCGCGCCAACTACCGGATGCAGAGGCTTTTCGTCACCGCGGGGCTCTCGGCCGGCGGGACCGTGGAAGCCGGCCCGGAGCAGTTCAACTATCTCGCCAACGTGCTCAGGATGGAGGAAGGTTCCGAACTCCTCCTCTTCAACGGCCGGGACGGCGAATGGAAGGCGACGCTCGCCTTCCCGACCCGCAAGCGTATCCTATTGACCGCCACGGAACAGACGCGCCCGCAGCCCGAACCCTGCGATCTGCACTTTCTCTTCGCGCCGCTGAAGGTCGGGCGGATGGACTATCTCGTGCAGAAGGCCGTCGAGATGGGGGCCGGCGTGCTGCAACCCGTGATGACGCAGCACGTCCAGGGCAAGATCACCAATCTCGACCGCCTGCAGGCGAATGCCGTCGAGGCTGCCGAGCAGTGCGGCGTCCTTTCGATCCCGACGGTCGAGGCGCCGAAGCGGCTGAGGGACCTCCTGGAGCGCTGGCCCACGACGCGGCGGATCATCTTCTGCGACGAGGACAGCGCGACGCAGAATCCGATCGCCGCCCTGCAGGGTATCCGCGAGCGGTCGCTCGCCCTGCTCGTCGGGCCGGAGGGCGGCTTTTCCGAGGAGGAACGGGCGCTCCTGCGCGGGCTCGACTTCGTCACGGCAATTCCGCTCGGGCCGCGCATCCTTCGCGCCGATACCGCTGCGGTCGCGGCACTTGCCGTGGTTCAGGCAACCGTCGGCGACTGGCATTGACGCGACGGGCTTGACCTGCCGCAAGCTTCCGTTTTTTTTGACGAAGGCTTGAGAGAATTTCACTTGCGCACCGGCTTCATTCCGGTCCATTCACGCGGTGGTCCGATCCCTTGGGCCGACCTCGCAACAAGGTTCACTGCATGGCCCGCGACACCACCGATCACACTCCGCTCACATCGGTCGACGAAATGGTCGCCTATCTCGCAGAAGGCTGCAAGCCGCGCGAGGCCTTCCGGATCGGAACGGAACACGAGAAATTCGCCTTCTTCCGGGCGGACAACAGCCCTGTCCCCTATTTCGGCGAGGCGAGCATCTCGGCGCTGCTCAACGGCATGCAGCAGAAACTCGGCTGGGAACCGATCATGGACGGGAAGAACATCATCGGCCTTGCCGGCGGAGACGGCGAAGGCGCGATCTCCATCGAGCCCGGCGGACAGTTCGAACTCTCCGGCGGTCCGCTCGAGACGCTCCACCAGACCTGCCGGGAATCGAACCAGCATCTCTCGGTGCTGCGCGAGGTCGCCGAGCCGATGGGCATCCGCTTCCTCGGCATGGGCGGCAGCCCCAAGTGGACGCTCGCAGAAACGCCGCGCATGCCGAAGTCGCGCTACGAGATCATGACGCGCTACATGCCGAAGGTGGGCAGCAAGGGCCTGGACATGATGTACCGGACCTGCACCATCCAGGTGAACCTCGACTTCTCCTCCGAAGAGGACATGCGCCGGAAGATGCGCGTGTCGATGAAGCTGCAATCGGTCGCGACGGCGCTTTTCGCCTCCTCGCCGTTTACCGAGGGAAAGCCGAACGGCCTGCTCTCCTGGCGCGGCGACATCTGGCGGGACACCGACAATGCGCGCGCCGGCGCCCTGCCCTTCGTCTTCAACGAGACGTTCGGTTTCAAAGACTACGTCGAATGGGCGCTCGACGTTCCGATGTATTTCGTCGTCCGTGACGGTCACTATCACGACTGCACCCACGTCACCTTCCGCCAGTTCATGGCCGGAGCACTGAAGGGTGAGATCGCCGAATGGGAACCGACGCTCGGCGACTGGACGAACCATCTTTCGACGCTCTTCCCCGACGTCCGGCTCAAACGCTTCCTCGAGATGCGCGGCGCCGACGGCGGTCCGTGGCGGAGGATCTGCGCGCTGCCGGCCTTCTGGGTCGGCCTCCTCTATGACGATGCGAGCCTTGCCGCCGCCGATGACCTTACCCGCAACTGGACGCATGCGGACGTCATCGCGATGCGCGATGCCGTGCCGGCGAAGGGATTGGCCGCCGAGGTCGCCGGCCGCAGCGTTCTCGACGTCGCCAGGCAGGTGGTCGATATCTCACGCGCGGGTCTCAAGGCGCGGGGGCACCTCAACAGTGACGGGCAGGACGAGAGCGTCTTTCTCGCATCGCTCGACGAAATCCTCGCCAAGAAGACGACGCTCGCCGAGGACATGCTGGCGCTCTACGACGACCGCTGGAACCGTGATATCGAGCACGTCTTCGAAGATTACCAGTACTGAGGGCAGCCGCCCTGCACGGTATGCCCGCTCCGCGGCGGGCAGCGCTAAAAAGCGGTTTGCGCTCGGCTTTTTCCGGTTATAGTGCGGGAACGACGCGCTGCATGCAACCGGAGGGCCGCCATCCATGCTACCACTGTTCGAGATGATGTTGCGGGCGCAGAACGGGACGGCGATGGAAGCGGTCGCGAGGCAGTTCAACCTCGCGCAGGAGCAGGCGGCGCAGGCCGTGGCCGCACTGATGCCGGCATTTTCCTCGGGCTTCAAGCGCAACACCGCCAATCCGTATGACATGACCGCGCTCCTGGGCGCCATGGCCTCCGGGAACTATGCGAAATACTTCGAGGACATGACCGCGGCCTTCACGCCGCAGGGCGTCTCCGACGGCAACACGGTGCTAGAACAGCTCTTCGGCTCGAAAGAAGTCTCGCGGGCGATCGCAGCCCAGGCGGCACAGTTCACCGGCATCAGCCAGGACATCTTCAAGAAGATGATGCCGGCCATGGCCGACACGATCATGGGCGGGCTTTCCAAGCAGACCACCGGACAGTTCGACGCTTCCGCCTTCGCCAATTCACCGATGGGCGCGATGACCCAACAATGGCTCGAAAGCATGGGCTTCGCGCCGAAGGCGAAACCGAAGGAACCGAACCTCTTCGACAACCCGTTCACGCAGGCGATGCAGACGATGTTCGGCGTGAAGCCGACCCAGCCGCAACCCGCACCGGCCGCCGGCAACCCCTTCCTCGACAATCCCTTCACCAAGGCCTTCCAGGAGATGATGGCGAGCTACACCGGAACGGCGCCGGCCGCCCAGGGCGAGGCGGCCAAGCCCGCCGAAAAGCCGAGAGACCAGGCGGCCGAGCAGTTCACGACTATGGTGAACACCATGTTCGACAGCGGCCTCGAAGTGCAGAAGAGCTACCAGAAGAGCATGGAACAGATCTTCGAAAGCTATCTCGGCAAGGCGGGCGAGGCTCCCGAAGAGGAGCCCGCGCCGCAAGGTGATGCACCGAACGGCAAGGGCTGATCGTTTCACCTCGTGTCAGGCATAGGCGGCGAGACTGCCGCCTGCCGGCTCAGAATTCTTCCCAGTCCCCGCCGCCGGAGGCCTCGGAGCCGGAAGCGCTGGCCTTCACGTTCAACCGATTGGTGATCTTTCCAAGAAGTGCACGGGCCGGCGAACTGACGGGACGCGAGGTCTGGCTGGCCGGGGTCACGCGCGGACGCGGCGACGGCGCCTGGAAGACCCGCGGCTCCACCGAGTTGCCGCTCGGGGACGGCCTCAACCCTGCCGCAGCCTGCGGCGCGAGGTTCCGGTCGACGTTGAACTGCCCGACGACATCGGAAAGCGTCTGCGTGTCGTTCGACAGCGTGGTCATCTCGCGGTCGGTCTGCTCGGCGGCGCGGGCGTTCTGCTGGGTGACATCCTCCATCCGTCCGACCGCCGAGTTGATCTCCTTCAATCCCTCCGACTGCTGCCGCGCGGCGGTAGCGATCGAATGGATGTGATCGTTGATCTCTACGACCTGGCCGGCGATCGACGACAGCAGGTCGCCGCTCTCCTTGACCAGCCCGACGCCGCTTGCGACTTCGTCGCCCGACTTGATGATGAGTGCCTTGATCTCGCGGGCAGCATTTGCGGAACGTTGCGCGAGTTCGCGGACTTCCTGCGCAACGACGGCGAAGCCCTTGCCGGCTTCGCCGGCACGCGCCGCCTCGACGCCGGCATTGAGCGCCAGCAGGTTCGTCTGGAAGGCGATTTCATCGATGACGTTGATGATCTTCGAGATTTCCGAGGAGGCGTTCTCGATACGCGCCATGGCGTTCACCGCCTCGCCGACGA
Organism: Rhizobium sp.; assembly: GCA_035299345.1. Lineage (GTDB taxonomy): Bacteria > Pseudomonadota > Alphaproteobacteria > Rhizobiales > Rhizobiaceae > Allorhizobium. The sequence goes on along the minus strand of DATGWU010000345.1, from coordinate 446 downwards.
TCCCGGCCGAGCGGTCGGAATTATCCCGTGCCGTGCCGGCGAGCCGGGACGCGGTCTCGGCGCGTTCGGAGGACTGGCGGATCGCCTCCATGATCTGGCGGATCGAATTGGTGGTTTCTTCGAGCGCCGCCGCCTGTTCCTCGGTCCGACGCGACAGATCCTCGGTCGAGGCGCGGACCTTGACGCTCTTGGCGTTGATCTCGTGGACATTGGAGTGGACGGCGGAAATCGTCCGCGACAGGCGTTCGAGCGAGGCATTGAAGTCGACGCGCAGGCGGTCGAGACCAGTTGCGAAGGGTTTGTCGATCGTCGCGGTGAGGTCACCGCTCGCCAGTCGTTGCAGCGCGTTGCCGAGGATTTCGACGGCCTCGGTCATGCGCGCCTGTTCGGCGGCACGCTCGGCATCCCGGTCACGGCGGTCCTTTTCGTCGGCGAGCCGGCGGGTC
>DATGWU010000344.1:0-10136 GCA_035299345.1 Rhizobium sp. | reverse complement strand
TTGGCGTCGAGCTTGCCAGCATCGATCGCGGTCTGGATACGGCCGAGCGAAACGGTGACGTATTCAGAAGCGAAGATGTTGTTGAAGCCGCGCTTCGGCAGGCGACGGTAGATGGGCATCTGACCGCCTTCGAAACCGTTGACGGCAACGCCCGAACGAGCCTTCTGACCCTTGACGCCGCGACCACCGGTCTTGCCCTTGCCGGAGCCGATACCGCGACCGACGCGGATACGGTCCTTGGAGGAGCCTTCGTTGTCTTTGATTTCATTCAGTTTCATGGTGACTTCCTCCGTCTCACTTCTCGTCGACGACGCGAACGAGATGCTGGACAGCACGGATCATGCCACGAACCGAAGGGGTATCCTCCAGGGTGCGGACCCGGTGCATCTTGTTGAGGCCCAGCCCGATGAGCGTCTTGCGCTGGACTTCCGGGCGGCGGATAGGCGAACCGATCTGTTCGATCGTGATCGTCTTTGCTTCAGTCTTCTTCGTAGCCTTGGCCATGGTTCAGACTCCTCTTATTCTTCAGAGGCGTTGCCGGAAGCGGCACGGCGAGCCTGAAGCGTGGCATACTTGAGGCCGCGCTGAGCTGCGATGTCCTTCGGGTGCACCTGGTGCTTCAGGGCGTCGAACGTGGCGCGAACCATGTTGTACGGGTTCGACGAACCGGTCGACTTGGCGACGACGTCGTGCATGCCGAGCGTTTCGAAGACGGCGCGCATCGGGCCACCGGCGATGATACCGGTACCGGCCTTGGCGGAGCGCAGCAGAACCTTGCCGGCGCCGTGGCGGCCGTTGACGTCGTGATGCAGCGTACGGCCGTCACGCAGCGGTACGAAAATCATGTCGCGCTTGGCGGCTTCAGTCGCCTTGCGGATTGCTTCCGGCACTTCGCGTGCCTTGCCGTGGCCGAAACCGACCCGGCCCTTCTGGTCGCCGACGACGACGAGAGCAGCAAAGCCGAAACGACGGCCGCCCTTCACCACCTTGGCGACGCGATTGATAGCGACCAGCTTGTCGACGAACTCGCTGTCGCGCTCTTCACGGTTCGCACGCTCTTCGCGCGAACCACGCCTGTCCTGTGCCATTGTCCTGTTCCTTTTTCTTTTCCGGGTGCAATCGGCAGATTACGAAAAAATTCCGCCCTGCCCTTCCGGGTCATGGGGCGAAATCGGGGGAACCGGCTCATGCCGGAAATCCGCCCGGACTGCAAGCCCGGGCGGACACTCTCACATCAGAAGGTCAGACCGCCTTCGCGAGCAGCATCGGCGAGAGCCTTGATGCGGCCGTGATAGATGAAGGCGCCGCGGTCGAAGACCACTTCGTTGACGCCGGCCTTGACGGCACGCTCGGCGACGAGCTTGCCGACGGCAGCTGCGGCTGCGATATCCGCGCCGGTCTTCAGCGACGAGCGAAGACCGGTGTCCAGGGTCGACGCAGCAGCCAGCGTGCGGCCGGCGACATCGTCGATGATCTGGGCATAGATGTTCTTCGACGAGCGATGAACCGACAGACGCGGACGGCCATTGGCCACCGCCTTGATCTGACGCCGTACGCGATTGGCACGACGAACCAGTGCTTCTTTTCTGCTTGCCATTTCGCGCGTTCCTTACTTCTTCTTGCCTTCTTTGCGGACGATCCGCTCTTCGGCATACTTGACGCCCTTGCCCTTGTAGGGTTCGGGGCCGCGGTATTCGCGGATCTCAGCAGCGACCTGGCCGACCTGCTGCTTGCTGATGCCGGAAACCACGATTTCCGTCGGCTTCGGAACGGCGATCGTGATACCGACCGGCGGTTCGTAGACGACGTCATGGCTGAAGCCGAGAGCCAGCTGCAGGTTCTTGCCCTGCATGGCGGCGCGGTAACCGACGCCGTTGATCTCGAGCTTGCGCTCGTAGCCGTCCTTCACACCCTTGAAGATGTTTTCGATCATCGTGCGGGACATGCCCCACTTCGAACGAGCATCCTTGGTGTTGCTGGCCGGCTGGACGACAACGGCGTTGTCCTCGAGCTTCACGGAGATTTCGTCATTAGCGACGAAGAACAGTTCGCCCTTCGGACCCTTGGCGGTGACCTTCTGGCCATCGACAGTGGCCGTGATCCCTGCAGGAACCTGAACGGGCTTTTTACCGATACGAGACATTTTTGAAATCCTGTCTGTTCGCTCTGGAGATCCCTGCCCTGTCTTAGAAGACCGAGCAGAGAACCTCGCCACCAACGTTCTGTTCGCGAGCCTGGTGATCGGCCATCACGCCCTTCGGGGTCGAAAGGATGGTGATGCCGAGGCCGTTCGCGACCTGCGGAATGGACTTTACCGAGACATAAACCCGGCGGCCCGGCTTGGAGACGCGGCCGATCTCGCGGATGACCGAAGCACCTTCATAATACTTCAGCTCGATCGTGAGTTCGGACTTGCCGTTATCGTAGTCGACCTGGCTGTAGCCACGGATGTAGCCTTCGGCCTGCAGGACGTCGAGAACGCGGGCGCGGAGCTTGGAGGCCGGGGTGGTCACCGACACCTTGCGGCGAGCAGCACCGTTCCGGATACGGGTGAGCATATCGCCCAACGGATCAGTCATCGTCATTTACCCGTCTCCTTACCAGCTCGACTTGACAATGCCCGGCACCTTGCCGAGGTTGCCCAGCTCGCGAAGCGCGATACGCGACATCTTGAGCTTACGATAGAATGCGCGCGGGCGACCGGTCACTTCGCAACGGTTGCGAATGCGGGTCTTGGAGCCATCGCGCGGCAGTTCTGCCAGCTTCAGGGTTGCCTTGAACCGCTCTTCGATCGAGAGAGACTGGTTCATGATGGTTGCCTTCAGGGCAGCGCGCTTGGCGGCACTCTGGGCAACGGTCTTGCGGCGGCGCTTGTTCTTTTCAACTGCGCTTGTCTTCGCCATATCGAAGTTCCTCTTCTACGCTCGTCGTTACGGTTACTGACGGAACGGGAAGTTGAACTCTTTCAGAAGAGTCCGAGCTTCGTCGTCCGTGTTTGCCGTCGTGCAAACGATGATGTCCATGCCCCACATCTGATCAACCTTGTCGTAGTTGATCTCAGGGAACACAATGTGCTCCTTGATGCCCATGGCGAAGTTGCCACGGCCGTCAAAGCTCTTCGGGTTCAGACCCCGGAAGTCGCGAACGCGCGGCAGCGCGATGTTGATCAGGCGGTCCAGGAATTCGTACATGCGGGCGCCACGAAGGGTAACCTTCGCGCCGATCGGCATGTTCTCGCGGACCTTGAAGCCGGCGATCGAGTTGCGGGCCTTGGTGATGACCGGCTTCTGGCCGGCGATCGCCGCGAGGTCGGCCGCAGCAATGGTCGGCTTCTTGGAGTCGCCGGTGGCTTCACCCACGCCCATGTTGATCACGATCTTGTCGAGCTTCGGGATCTGCATTTCGTTGGCGTAGGAGAAAGACTCCTGCATGCTCTTGCGGATCCGGGAAACATATTCCTTCTTGAGCCGCGGCTCGTACTTTGCCTCAGCCATCGATCACATCTCCCGAACGCTTGGCCACACGCACCTTCTTACCGTCGACGACCTTGAAACCGACGCGGGTCGGCTTGCCGTCCTTGTCCATGACGGCAAGGTTGGACAGATGCACAGAAGCTTCCTTGTTGATGATGCCGGCTTCCTGGCTCTGGGTCTGACGCTGATGGCGCTTGACGATATTGACGCCCCGAACGACCGCACGGTCTTCCTTCGGCATCACCTGAATGACTTCGCCGGAACGACCCTTGTCCTTGCCGGTGAGTACGACGACCTTGTCGCCCTTACGAATCTTTTGCATCGCTTGTCGCTCCCTTACAGTACTTCCGGAGCCAGCGAGATGATCTTCATATGGTTCTTGGCGCGAAGTTCGCGCGGAACCGGTCCGAAGATACGGGTGCCGATCGGCTCTTTCTTGTTGTCAATGAGGACGGCAGCGTTGGTGTCGAAGCGGATGACACTACCGTCTGCACGGCGGATATCCTTGGCGGTACGAACGACGACCGCCTTCATCACGTCACCCTTCTTCACGCGGCCGCGCGGAATCGCTTCCTTGATCGAAACGACGATAATATCGCCGACCGAAGCGTACTTGCGCTTGGAGCCGCCCAGCACCTTGATGCACATGACACGACGTGCGCCGGAATTATCCGCCACGTCGAGGTTAGTCTGCATCTGAATCATGTCAGGTCGCCTTCTTGTTGTACCGGAACGGTTGGGCGCAAAGCCCCCTATTCCGGCTCATGATAAATCTCGATTGTCGCGCGGGAAGGATCTTGCCAAGGCGGTTTCCCGTCGCGGGACCTTCCCTGCGCTCAAAGCAAAAGAACGCTCGCTTTCCGAGCGTTCTTGCGCCGATGTGCTGCTTCATACAGATTTTTGCGCAAGGTGCAATACCAAAGCGCAAATCTCTGTCGATCAGGCGTGGGCGGCTACCACCGTCCAGCGCTTGTCCTTCGAAATCGGCGCACATTCCTCGATGGAAACGACATCGCCGACCTTGTACTGGTTGCTTTCGTCGTGAGCCTTGTACTTCTTCGAACGACGGACCGTCTTCTGGAGGAGCGGGTGAGCGAATCGACGCTCAACACGAACCACCACGGTCTTGTCATTCTTGTCGCTGACGACGACGCCCTGCAGAATGCGTTTAGGCATATTATTCTGGTCCTTTAGGCCTTGGCTTCCGCCGCCTTCTGGCGGGCGATGGTTTTCACGCGTGCGATGTCCCGACGGACTTCCTGGATACGCGAAGACTTTTCAAGCTGGCCTGTCGCCTTCTGGAAGCGCAGGTTGAACTGCTCTTTCTTCAGCTTGGCAAGCTCATCATTCAACTGGTCGGCGCTCATGGCGCGAACATCTGCGGCTTTCATCGGCCTGATCCTCACTCTGCAATGCGCTGAACGAAGCGCGTCTTGACCGAGAGCTTGGCCGCGCCGAGACGCAGAGCCTCGCGGGCGATCTCTTCGGAAACGCCATCGATCTCGAACATCATACGACCAGGCTTGACCTTGCAGGCCCAGTATTCGACGGAACCCTTGCCCTTACCCATGCGGACTTCGGTCGGCTTCGCCGTGACCGGAACGTCGGGGAACACACGGATCCACACACGACCGGCGCGCTTCATGTGGCGCGTGATGGCGCGACGAGCCGCCTCGATTTCGCGGGCGTTGACGCGGTTCGGTTCCTGAGACTTCAGGCCGAATTCACCGAAAGCCAGATCGAAACCACCCTTGGCAACGCCCTTGATGCGACCCTTGAACTGCTTGCGGTACTTGGTACGCTTTGGCTGCAACATTTTCTTACTTCTCCGAGCTTATCTTTCGCCAGCGCCTATCAAGCGTTCTCGCGACGCCGGTCGCCGCGTTCACGGCTAGCGGGGCCCTGCGAGTCGCCTTCGAGCGCACGGCGCTCAGATGCCATCGGATCGTGCTCAAGGATTTCACCCTTGAAGATCCAGACCTTTATGCCGCAGATACCGTAGGCGGTTTCTGCTTCGGCAGTGCCGTAGTCGATGTCCGCACGCAGCGTGTGCAGCGGAACGCGACCTTCACGGTACCATTCGGTACGGGCGATTTCCGCGCCGCCGAGACGGCCGGCGCTCGTGATCTTGATGCCTTCGGCGCCAAGACGCATGGCCGACTGGACGGCACGCTTCATCGCACGACGGAACGCGATACGACGTTCCAGCTGCTGGGCGATCGACTGTGCGACGAGCGTCGCGTCGATTTCCGGCTTGCGCACTTCAACGATGTTGAGGTGCGTTTCGGAATTCGTCATCTCCGAGAGCTTCTTGCGAAGCTTCTCGATGTCTGCACCCTTCTTGCCGATGATCAGACCCGGACGCGCCGAGTGGATCGTGACGCGGCACTTCTTGTGCGGACGCTCGATGACGACCTTGGCGATGCCGGCCTGCTTCAGCTCCGACATCAGGTAGGAGCGGATCTTCAGGTCTTCATGCAGCAGCTTGCCGTATTCGGCGTTGTCGGCGAACCAGCGGCTGTCCCAGGTACGGTTAATGCCGAGACGGAAACCGATCGGATTGATTTTCTGACCCATTATGCGGCCTCCTCATTGGCTTCGACTTCCCGCACGACGATCGTCAGGTGCGAGAACGGCTTTTCGATGCGCGATGCACGGCCGCGGCCACGAGCGTGGAAACGCTTCATGACGATCGACTTGCCGACATAGGCTTCCGCAACGATCAGCTGGTCGACGTCGAGATCGTGGTTGTTCTCGGCGTTCGCGATGGCCGATTCCAGCGTCTTCTTGACGGTGCCGGCGATACGCTTGCGCGAGAACTCGAGGTCGGCGAGCGCGCGGTCAACCTTCTTGCCGCGGATCATCGCGGCAACCAGGTTGAGCTTCTGGGGGCTGACGCGGAGCGTGCGCGCAACGGCTTGCGCCTCGTTATCCTTCAGCCGACGTTCGGCTTTTGCCTTGCCCATTTCTTACTTCCTCTTCGCTTTCTTGTCCGCACCGTGACCGTAGTAGGTCCGGGTGGGAGCGAATTCTCCGAACTTGTGTCCGACCATGTCTTCGTTGACGCTGACCGGAACGTGCTTGCTGCCGTTGTAGACGCCGAAGGTGAGACCTACGAACTGCGGCAGGATCGTGGAGCGACGGCTCCACATCTTGATCACTTCGCTACGACCGCCTTCGCGAACCTTCTCAGCCTTCTTGAGAAGATAGCCGTCAACGAACGGACCTTTCCATACTGAACGAGCCATTAATGACTACCTCTCTTACTTCTTCTTCAGGTGGCGGGAGCGCATGATGAACTTGTCGGTCGACTTGTTCGAGCGCGTGCGCTTGCCCTTGGTCGGCTTGCCCCACGGGGAAACCGGATGACGGCCACCGGAGGTGCGGCCTTCACCACCACCGTGCGGGTGGTCGACCGGGTTCATGACGACACCGCGGTTATGCGGGGTCTTGCCACGCCAGCGCGTGCGGCCAGCCTTGCCGTCGTTGATGTTGCCGTGGTCCGGGTTGGAAACGGCACCGATCGTTGCAAGGCAGGAGCCGTGCACGAGACGCTGCTCACCCGAATTCAGGCGAAGGATCGCCATGCCGGCATCGCGGCCGACCAGCTGAACATAGGTGCCCGCAGAGCGGGCGATCTGGCCGCCCTTGCCCGGCTTCATTTCGACGTTGTGGACGATCGAGCCGACCGGGATGTACTGCAGCGGCATGGTGTTGCCGGGCTTCACGTCTACAGCCTTGTCGGACGCGATGACCTTGTCACCGGCGGCGAGGCGCTGCGGCGCCAGGATGTAGGCCTGCTCACCGTCGGCATAGGTGACGAGAGCGATGAACGCCGTACGGTTCGGGTCGTATTCCAGGCGCTCGACGGTGCCTTCGACGTCGAACTTGCGACGCTTGAAGTCAACCATACGATAGGTGCGCTTGTGACCACCGCCGATGAAGCGGGCTGTGATGCGGCCGAGGTTGTTACGACCACCGCTCTTGGTCAGACCTTCCGTCAGGGCCTTGACCGGCTTGCCCTTGTAGAGGGCGGAGCGGTCGACGATGACGAGCTGACGCTGGCTCGGCGTGGTCGGATTGAAGTGTTTCAATGCCATTGTTCTTGTTCCCTACCTCAGACGCCCGTCGACACGTCGATGGACTGACCTTCGGCGAGCGTTACGATCGCCTTCTTGACGTCCTTCTGCTTGCCGGCGAAACCGCGGAAACGCTTGATCTTGCCCTTGCGCAGCAGCGTGTTCACGGCCGTGACCTTGACACCGAAGAGCGATTCGACAGCAGCCTTGATTTCCGGCTTCGTGGCGCTCTTGGCGACGTTGAACACAACCTGGTTCTGTTCCGAAACCATGGTCGACTTTTCAGTGATCGACGGAGATACGATCACATCGTAGTGGCGAAGATCAGTCATTTGAACCGCTCCTCCAGAGCTTCAACCGCAGCCTTGGAAAGCACGAGCTTGCCGCGACGCAGGATGTCGTAAACGTTGATGCCCTGAACCGGCAGAACATCGATGTTCGGGATGTTCTGGGCAGCGAGCTTGAAGTTGCTGTCGATTTCGGCGCCGCCGATCACGAGAGCGTTGGTGAGGCCGAGCGAGGCGAAGTTGCCGACGAGAGCCTTAGTCTTGGCTTCGGTCGCGACCAGCTGATCGACGATGATCAGCTCTTCAGCCTTGAGCTTGGCGGAGAGGGCATGACGCAGAGCGAGCGCACGAACCTTCTTCGGAAGATCCTGGGCGTGGCTGCGGACGACGGGGCCGTGGGCCTTACCACCGCCGCGGAACTGCGGAGCGCGAGCCGAATGGTGACGAGCGCGGCCCGTACCCTTCTGCTTGTACATCTTCGAGCCGGTGCGGGAGACTTCCGCGCGACCCTTCGCCTTGTGCGTGCCCTGGCGCTTGTTGGCAAGCTGCCAGCGGATCATGCGGGCGATAATGTCCTCGCGCGGCTCCAGGCCGAAAATTTCATCCGACAGGGAAACCTTGCCGGCGTCTTTGCCCTCGAGGGTCTTGACGTTCAATTCCATTGGTTTGGCTCCCTTACTTCGATGCCGACTTAACGGCGTCGCGGACGATGATCCAGGAACCCTTGGAACCGGGAACGGCGCCCTTCACAAGGATGAGACCCCGATCTTCATCGGTCGAAACGACTTCAAGGTTCTGCGTGGTGACGCGCGTCTGACCCATGTGACCGGCCATGCGCTTGCCCTTCCAGACGCGACCCGGATCCTGGTTGGAACCGGTCGAACCGTGGGCGCGGTGCGAAACAGACACACCGTGGGTGGCGCGAAGACCGCCGAAGTTGTGGCGCTTGATGGCGCCGGCAAAACCCTTACCGATCGTGGTGCCGGTCACGTCGACCAGCTGACCCGCGGCGAAGTGGCCGGCAGTGATCTGCGAACCGACGTCAATCAGGTTTTCTTCCGAAACGCGGAACTCGACGAGCTTCGCCTTCGGTTCGACGCTGGCGGCAGCGAAGTTGCCCCGCATGGCCTTCGACGTGTTCTTTACCTTGGCAGCGCCGGCGCCCAGCTGGACGGCCGTGTAGCCATTCTTTTCCTTGGTGCGGTGAGCGACAACCTGAACATTGTCGAGCCGCAAAACCGTTACCGGGATATGCTCGCCGGCGTCGTTGTAGACGCGGGTCATTCCCACTTTCTGTGCAATCACACCTGAACGCATCAGTTCGTTCCTCTTGAGAGTCGTGTCCGGGTCTCAACGACCCTTCCTTGCCTCTTTGTTTAAGGATTCCTGCAAAGCCCTTCCGGACCAGGAGGTTTCCCGTTTCGAGAAGTCGTTGGCAGGTCTTGCCACGTACCTTCCTTGTTATTTCGGCTCTCGCCGGAATCTCTTCTTAGAGCTTGATCTCGACGTCTACGCCGGCAGCCAGGTCGAGCTTCATCAGCGCGTCAACGGTCTGCGGGGTCGGATCAACGATGTCGAGCAGGCGCTTGTGCGTGCGCATTTCAAACTGTTCGCGGCTCTTCTTGTCGACGTGAGGCGAGCGGTTGACCGTGAACTTTTCGATGCGGGTCGGAAGCGGTACCGGACCGCGGACGCTTGCACCGGTACGCTTGGCGGTCGACACGATCTCCCGCGTGGAGGCATCGAGGACCCGGTGATCAAACGCCTTCAGGCGGATGCGGATATTCTGGCCGTTCATTCGACTTGTCCTTGTTTCTTTTCTTGCGTCCCGCATACGCAGAGACAGTGAATTACCAATTGCTGGCCGGCCCCTGATTTTCAAAAATCACAGGGACACCGAAGGTGCCCCTGTCACTTGTAAGCATGAGGTGCCCTGCCCGCCCGATCCGAGAAAAACAGACCGGAAAATTGCAGCGCGAAAACCGGACGAAGCAAATCACCGTCCGATTCTGATCTAGGCCGGCGACATACACTGCCGCCGGCAATTCGTCAATCGATTACTCGATGATCGAGGCAAGGATGCCGGCGCCGCGTGCAAATCGCGCTTGCGCGCCATTTGCACCACTTCAATGCATCGGCAGCTTTCGGCCTCGCGTTCGATTACTCGATGATCGAAGCGACGATGCCGGCGCCGACGGTGCGGCCGCCTTCGCGGATAGCGAAGCGCAGCTTTTCTTCCATCGCGATCGGAACGATCAGCTCGACTTCAACCGTAACGTTGTCGCCCGGCATGACCA
>DATGWU010000343.1:0-10769 GCA_035299345.1 Rhizobium sp. | reverse complement strand
CGGCATCATCTATGTCGGCTCACTCATCGCGCTGCTTCTGCAGAGCTTCTTCTCGATCGACGATTTCTCCGGGCTCATCAGCTACGAACTGACCCTCTCCACCTATCGTCAGCTGCTGGTGCCGACCAATTTCGACATCATCGTGCGGACGGTCCTGATGGCCGCGACAGTGACGCTGGCATCGGCCGTGCTCGCCTTCCCGATCGCCTACTACGCCGCGCGCTACGCGACCGGCCGATGGAAGGCCTTCTTCTATCTCGGCGTCATGCTGCCGCTCTGGTCGAGCTATCTGGTCAAGGTCTATGCGTGGAAACTGATCCTCGCCAAGGAGGGCATCCTCACCTGGGCCTTCGAGCGTCTCGGCCTTTCCTGGCTCCTCGACGGCATCCTCGCGCTGCCGGTGATCGGCGGCAACTCGCTGTCGATCAGCTACATCGGAACCTTCCTCGTCTTCGTCTACGTCTGGCTGCCCTTCATGATCCTGCCGATCCAGGCCGCACTTGAGCGCGTTCCCGGGAACCTGATCGAGGCCTCTTCCGACCTCGGCGCCCATCCCGGCCAGACCTTCCGCAACGTGCTCTTGCCGCTTGCCATGCCCGGCATCGTCGCCGGCTCGATCTTCACCTTCTCGCTCACGCTCGGCGACTACATCATTCCGCAGATCGTCGGCTCATCGCGCCTCTTCATCGGCCAAGCGGTCTATGCCCAGCAGGGAACGGCCGGCAACGTGCCGCTCGCCGCCGCCTTCTCGGTCGTGCCGATCGCGATCATGGGGGTCTATCTGTGGGCTGCCAAACGCATGGGGGCCTTCGATGCACTCTGACCGCTCCTCGGCCGGATGGCCGCTCAAGATCGCCGCGGCCGGCGGGCTCCTCTTCCTGCACCTGCCGATCCTCCTCATCTTCGTCTACGCCTTCACGACGGAGGAGAAGAGCTTCCAGTGGCCGCCGCCGGGCTTCACCACCCAGTGGTTCGCCGTCGCCTGGAACCGTCCCGACGTCTGGGAAGCGCTGACGCTCTCGGTCAAGGTGGCGAGCATCGCCACGCTGATCGCCCTCGTGCTGGGTACGCTCGCCGCAGCCGCCGTGGCGCGCTCGGCCTTCTTCGGTCGCGAGGCGATCTCGCTTCTCGTCATCCTGCCGATCGCGCTCCCCGGCATCGTCACCGGCATCGCGCTCCGCTCGGCCTTCTCGCTGGCGGAGATCCCCTATTCGATGTGGACGATCATTCTCGGCCACGGCACCTTCTGCATCGTCGTCGTCTACAACAACGCCGTCGCCCGCTTCCGCCGAACCTCGGGATCGCTGATCGAGGCGTCGATGGACCTCGGCGCGGACGGTTTCCAGACCTTCCGCCACGTGGTGCTGCCGAACATCGCGACCGCGCTGCTTGCCGGCGGCATGCTCGCCTTCGCGCTCTCGTTCGACGAGGTCATCGTCACCACCTTCACCGGCGGCCAGCAGACGACATTGCCGATCTGGATGCTCGAGGAACTCATTCGCCCGCGCCAGCGGCCGGTCACCAACGTCGTCGCCATGCTGGTGGTGATCGTGACCTTCCTGCCGATCCTGGCGGCCTATTATCTCACCCGCGACACCGACCGGATTTCGGGAAGCGGCAAATAACCCGACAAACCAGATGAGGGAGAACGACATGGACACCCAGATGCTGATCGACGGCCGCTTCGAAAAGGGCACAGAGATCGAGGAGAAAATCCTCAATCCGAAGACCGGCGAGACCATTCTGGAGCTTCCGGAGGCTTCGCTCGCGCAGGTCGACGCCGCCGTCGACGCCGCGGAAAAGGCATTCGACAGCTGGTCGGCGACGACGCCGTCGCAGCGTGCCGCCTACCTGCTCGCGATCGCAGACGCCATCGAGAAGGATGCGGCCGGCTTCGCCGCACTGGAATCATTGAACTGTGGCAAGCCGATCAACGCCGTCATCAACGATGAAATTCCGGCGATCGTCGATTGTTGGCGCTTCTTCGCAGGCGCTATCCGCTCCCTGCACGCGCCCGTCGCCGGAGAATACCTGCCGGGCCACACCTCGATGGTCCGCCGCGATCCGATCGGCGTCGTCGGCTCGATCGCGCCGTGGAACTACCCGCTGATGATGATGGCCTGGAAGCTGGCGCCGGCGATCGCGGGCGGCAATACCGTGGTCTTCAAGCCGTCGGAACAGACGCCGCTCACCGCGCTCAAGATGGCGAAGCTGCTCGCCGACATCCTGCCGGAGGGCGTCGTCAACGTCGTGCTCGGCCGTGGCGAAAGCGTCGGCAACGCGCTGATCAACAATCCGAAGATCGGCATGGTGTCGATCACTGGCGACATCGCCACCGGCAAGAAGGTGCTGGCCGCCGCGGCGAAGACCGTGAAGCGCACCCATCTGGAACTCGGTGGCAAGGCGCCGGTCATCGTCTATGACGACGCCGATCTCGAAGCGGTCGTCGCCGGCATCCGCACCTTCGGCTTCTACAATGCCGGCCAGGACTGCACCGCCGCCTGCCGCATCTATGCGAGCGACAAGGTCTATGACCGCTTCGTCGCCGACCTCGCTTCCGCTGTCTCGACGCTGAAGTTCAACCAGGCCGACGACACCGAGAACGAGATCGGGCCGCTGATCTCCAGGCGCCAGCGTGATCGCGTCGAAAGCTTCGTCACCCGCGCCTCCGAGCACAAGCACATGGAGATCGTCACCGGCGGCAAGGTCGCGGGCGAAAAGGGCTTCTTCTATACGCCGACCGTCGTCGCCGGCGCGCTGCAGGACGACGAGATCGTCCGCCGCGAGGTCTTCGGACCCGTCGTCTCGGTCACGCGTTTCTCGGAGACCGACGACGCGATCGCCTGGGCCAACGACAGCGACTACGGCCTCGCCTCCTCGGTCTGGACGAAGGACATTTCGCGCGCCATGAAGACCGCGGCACGGCTCCGCTACGGCTGCACCTGGATCAACACCCACTTCATGCTCTGCAACGAGATGCCCCATGGCGGCCTGAAGCAGTCCGGCTACGGCAAGGACATGTCGGTCTACGCGCTCGAAGACTACACCGCCGTCCGCCACGTGATGATCGCGCACTGAGGTGCACGGGGCCGTCGGGCGAAGCTTGACGCCCCCTGCCCCTCAAGGCATGATCGGACCGTCGAAAAGGACGTTGGCCGGCAGAAGGTAACCCCGGCCACTTCTCCTCATGGGAAGCTCCGCGTCGCCATCAGGCGAACCCGCGACAAGCAACCGGCCATGCCAGCCGGGGGTTTGTCGTGACGCATATGCGCACGCCTCGGCTCCCGTAGGGCATTGCCTCAAATGTCGAGGAGAAACCAATGCCCATCATTCGCGCCAAATCAGGCATCATCACCCAGATCAACGTCTTCACGGTCGCCGAAGGCGGCCAGCAGCCGCTGATCGACCTGCTCACGGAATCCGCCGCATTCGCCAGCTCGATTCCAGGGTGGGTATCCGCGAGCGTCCACCGCAGTCTCGATGGCACGCGCGTCGTCAACTACGCCCAGAGCGAGAATCTCGAGGCATCGCAACGCATCATCGACCGCTTGCGCCTGGAAGGCTTCCTCGAGCGTAACAAGCGTCTCGGACAAGCCAGTCCGGGGCTCTACGAGGTCGTGTGCACGCTGGAGCGTTAGGCACGGCAGTCCGGCTTCCAGCGAACGGCAGAGTGCCGTGGCCGTTCAGATAGGGCCGCGGGCTTGCATGCAACCGCGTAATCCGATGGCACGGCGATCCGGCTCATACTATTGTCTGCCAAATCACGGAGACCATGTATGCGCCGCATCATCCCTGCCCTGGCCACAGCCATCTGCCTTCTCCTGCCAGCGCCCACGGTCGCCGGAGATGCGTCCGTCACCCGCCCGCTGCCGCCCGGTGGTCACGACCCGCTCATAGTTCCGGTGCAGCAGCCCGGCTACAACGATCCGGACGATCCCTATGTCTGGCACGTCTACGGCCTGCCGCCGGGCGGCCTCCTCGCGATCCGCTCCGGCGCCGGCATGAATTTTCGGGTGATCGCCGAGCTGGCGGAGGGCATGCCGGTCAAGAACCTCGGCTGCCTCGAACAGGAGAGCGGCTACTGGTGCCGCATCGCCACCACCGACCGGCCGCGCGTGAGCGGCTGGGTGAACGGTCGCTTCCTCGTGGAGGACTGGGGCTCAAACCCGCCGCCCTATCTGGATGACGGCTATCTGCTGCCAGGCCATCCTTACGACGCTACCGGCAGACTTCGCTGCCGGTTGCCCGGATTCGACGGCTTCGCCTCCTGCGATTACGGCATCGTCCGCAACGGACCCATGGCGACGATCGAGATCACCACGCCCGACGGTTCACGCCGCCGCCTCGACTATCGGGCCGGCCGTTTCACCGGCAGCGAGGGTTCCGACATCCGCAGTCGCAAACAGGGCGGCGACGCCGTCGTCACCGTGGACGGCGCCGAGACCTACTACGTCCCCGATGCGGTGGTGATGGGCGACGACTGACGCTCTACGAAAAAGGCGCCCCGTTTCCGGAGCGCCTTCCATTTGTCCGGCAGGATTGCCGTCTTATTCGGCGAGCGCCTTGGCGACCTTCTCGCGCAGGGCGACGAGGTCCTTGTAGAAGCTGCGGATGCCCTCGGCGAGCTTTTCGGTCGCCATGGCGTCCTCGTTGAGCATCCAGCGGAAGGCCTTCTCGTCGAGCGAGATCCGCGGCTCCGGAACGGTCGCCTCGGGGGCGAGCTTACGCTCGAGCGTCCCCTTGTCCGCGTCGAGTTCATCGAGCAGCGCCGGCGCGATCGTCAGCCGGTCGCAGCCGGCGAGCGCTTCGATTTCGCCTGCATTGCGGAAGGAGGCGCCCATGACGACCGTCTTGATGCCGTTCGCCTTGTAGTAATTGTAGATCGAACGGACCGAGAGAACGCCCGGATCGGTCTCCGAGGTGTAGGTGTCGCCGGTCGACTTCTTGTACCAGTCGAGGATACGGCCGACGAAGGGCGAGATCAGGAAGGCGTTCGCCTCGGCGCAGGCGATCGCCTGGGCCTTGGAGAAGAGCAGCGTCAGGTTGCAGTCGATGCCTTCGCTCTGCAGAACTTCCGCCGCGCGAATACCTTCCCAGGTCGAGGCGAGCTTGATCAGAACGCGCTCGCGCTCGATCCCGAGCTCCTTGTAGCCGGAGATGATCTCGTGCGCCTTGGCAATCGAGCCCTGCATGTCGAAGGAAAGATCGGCGTCGACCTCCGTCGAGACACGGCCCGGTACGATCTTCGCGAGCGCCGCGCCGACGGCGACGGCCAATCTGTCCGCGACGGCCGCGGCCGCGGCCTCGCTGGAACCGCCCTTCGACCGGCCCCAGGCGATCGCCTCCTTGAAGGTGTCGTCGAACATGTGGGTGCCGAGCGCCTTCAGGACGATGGTCGGGTTGGTCGTGCAGTCCACCGGTTTCAGGCGGGCCACAGCCTCGATGTCACCGGTGTCGGCGACGACGGTGGTCATGGAACGAAGCTGCTCGAGTTTGGAAGTCATGATCCTATTCCCTGTTCTATCCGGCTGCCGGAAATGTGCCCGACTATCACCAGCCGAAGATGGCAAAGTCAAGAACGGGGCGGTCACGATTTCAATCGATTTACGGAATGGATTTCCGGCCGGGTTACCCGTTCATCTGGCCGGCCTCCCAGCCGAGCATGGCCCGCTTGCGCGTCAGCCCCCAATGGTAGCCAGTGAGCGCACCGCCCTTTCCGAGCGCGCGGTGGCAAGGCACCACGAAGGAGATCGGATTGCGGCCGACCGCCGCTCCGACGGCGCGGCTCGCCGCCGGCTGGCCGATATCGCGAGCGATGTCGGAATAGGTCACGGCCTTGCCGAGCGGAATGCGCAACAGGCTCTGCCAGACGCGGAGCTGGAAATCCGAGCCGATGAGCACCACCCGCAGCGGCTGCTCGTCGCTCCAGCGGCCCGGATCGAAGATCCGTGCGGCATAGGGCGCCGTCGCGGCCTGGTCGGCCACGTAACGCGCATTCGGCCAGCGCGACGCCATGTCCTCGAAACAGACGGTTTCGTTGCCATTCTCGGCGAAGGCGAGGCCGGAAAGACCCCTGTCCGTCGCCATCACCAGTGCCAGCCCGAAGGGCGACGGGTGAAAGCCGTAGCGGATCGTGAGCCCCTCGCCCTTCTGTTTCCACTCGCCGGGCGACATCGCTTCGTGAGTCACGAAGAGATCGTGCAGCCGGCCGGGGCCGGAAAGCCCGAGCTCGAGCGAGGTTTCGAGGATCGGCATCTCTTCCTCGCGCAACAGGCGCTTGGCGTGGTCGAGCGTGACGGCCTGCAGGAAGGCTTTGGGCGAAAGCCCCGCCCACCGGCTGAAGGTCTTCTGCAACTGCGTCGGCGACTGGTTGAGCCGCGCGGCGATCGTCTCCAGCGACGGCTGGTCACGATAGTCGAGCGTCAGCATCTCGATGACCCGGCGTACCGTCTCATAGTCGCCGCCCTCGGGCGTGACATCGACAGGCGCGAGCTCACCGGCGGAGCGGGATATCATCTGTGCAATGGTCATGGCGAACTCCTTTTCGGATGACATCACCATATCGGGCGGGCGCAAACCACCCGTTTCTTGCCCGACGGCTCAAAGCCTCTGCTTGACCGTCGCCAGCGCCGCATTGAACGCCCTGGCGAAGCTCTCCCGGTCCTCCGGGTTGAGGAAGGAGCCGATGTCGGTCCGCCTGCCTTCCCCCGCAACCTGCATCGAGACGATGCCGATCTCGCTGTGCCTTCGGACGAAGAACCGCGCCCAGAACGGATTAAAGCGGTGCTCGGTCATGCGGCCCGACGGCGTGAACTTCCGGATTGCAAGCGCCGTGCGAGAAACGACGACTTCCTCCCGCGCCCGTCCCGAACGATAGTTGAGCAGGAATGCACCGTAGAGCAGCAGGAAGTCGAGGCCGAAGAAGAAGCCGATGGGCCAGGCGCCGGTGGCGACGAAGAACACCGCGTGAACCGCACAGACGGCACCGGTCAGCATCAGAAGGACGCGAAAGCCCTTTCGTCCGAGAGAGCGATACGGCGTCAGTTCCGCCGCGAAAATCGCTGGTTCCGTCATGCCCACATTGCCTTCCGTGATGGCGCCCGACTATAGATTGGCAATGACCAATCCGAAGACAAAATCCAGCACCCAAACTTCGCAAAAGTCAAACCGGAACGGTGCGCGGCGCCGCGTCGCGCCGAGGTCCGTCTACACCAAGACGGAGCTTCAGGAGATGTTCCGTCGCTTCTCGGTGCAGCGTCCCGAACCGAAGGGCGAACTCGAACACGTCAACGCCTTTACCCTTGTCGTTGCCGTGGCGCTCTCGGCGCAGGCGACCGATGCCGGCGTGAACAAGGCGACGCGGGCGCTCTTCAAGGTCGCCGATACGCCGCAGAAGATGCTCGACCTCGGCGAGGACCGGCTGCGCGACTACATCAAGACGATCGGGCTCTATCGCAACAAGGCGAAGAACGTCATCGCCCTTTCGAGGAAGCTGATCGAGGATTTCGGCGGCGACGTGCCGCGCACGCGCGAGGAACTGGTGACCTTGCCCGGCGTCGGACGCAAGACCGCCAACGTCGTGATGTCGATGGCCTTCGGCATCCCGACCATCGCCGTCGACACCCATATCTTCCGCATCGCCAACCGGATCAGGCTTGCGCCCGGAAAGACCCCGGATGAAGTCGAGGAAAGGCTGCTGAGGGTCATCCCGGAGGAATACCTCTTCCACGCCCATCACTGGCTGATCCTGCACGGCCGCTATGTCTGCAAGGCACGCCGGCCAGAATGCGAACGCTGCGTCATCGCCGACCTCTGCAAGTCGCCGGAAAAGAGCTGCGACGTGCCCGCCCCGCTCGTAGAACTGCCGCCGCAGGTCATCGGGGTGGTTGAGTAACCAGCCCGTCGATCAGGCGGATGACCGCCCGCTCGTATGCCTCGCGGCTCTCTCCCGCTGCAATTGCCAAAACCGCGCGGTCGAAGGCGGCGGAGAGGACGCGCGTCAGGGGATCGAGCCCGGCGAGATCCGAGCGGGTTTCGCGAAGATAGGCTTCGAGCCCGTCGCGGAGACTCGCCTCGGCGTGGTCGCGATCGGTGGCGCGCCCGCCTTCCATCCCCATCACCGCAGGACCATCGAGCAGCAGCAGGCGGCTGCGACCCGGTGCGACCATCGCGTCGAAATAGGCGGCGATGCCACGGACGAGCGCGTCGCGTGCCGAAACCGCCTCGCCGGCGGCCGCCGCAATCTCGGCGGCGACCCGCTCCGCCTCCCGGTCGATGACGGCGAGGAACAGGTCCCTTTTGTCCGCGAAATGGTGATAGAGGGCGCCGCGCGTCACCCCGGCGGCCGCGACGATGTCGGGCGTAGCCGTCTCGTTGTAGCCGCGCTCCACGAAGAGTTCACGGGCATGGTCTATCAGGGTTTGCCGTGTGGCTTCGGTGCGATCCTTGTTTGAGCGGCGCATGCAATCCTCATTTACATACAATCTGTATGCATGTTATAGATACATACAGACTGTATGTGAAACCCCGAAGGAAGTGAAGCATGCGCAGCACCAGCTATTATCCCGTCATCATGAGCGAACGCCTGGCGGAAACCCGGGACTTCTATTGCCGCCACTTCGCCTTCGAACCGCTCTTCGAAAGCGACTGGTACATCCACCTGCAGTCACGCGATGACGAGAGGGTGACGCTCGCGATCCTCAAACCCGATCACGAGACCGTGCCGCCCGTCGCCCGGAAGTCGGTGAGTGGCCTCATCCTCAATTTCGAAGTCGATGATCCGGACCGCGTCCACGACGCCTGCCTCAAGGCCGGCCTGCCGATCCTCAGATCCCTGCGGGACGAGGACTTCGGCCAGCGTCACTTCATCACCGCCGACCCGAACGGCGTTCTGATCGACGTCATCAAGCCCATCCCGCCGAGCGCCGAATACGCAGCCCTCTATGCGGAAACCGCGCTACCGACCTGACCGTCACGTCCGGAAGAGGGGATCACGGGCGCTCAGCAGCTTGTGCAGGTGAACCATCATGCCGGCCGCGAAGAGCGGCGTCAGCAGGTTGAGGATCGGCACCGCCAGGAAGGCCGCGATCACCAGTCCGCCCATGAACACCGTCCCGCCATGACGCGAGCGGAAGGCCCGCGCCTCACTCGGACTGCGGAAGCGCATCGCGGCGAACTCGAAGAATTCACGCCCGAGCAGGTAGCCGTTGACGAGGAAGAAAGCGGCGATGTTGACGCCCGGCACGAACAGCAGGATGAGCGCCACCAAGTTGCCGAGGACGACGACACCGAAGAATTTCAGCGACGCGACCAGCGCCTCGCCGAGCGGCATGGCCGAGCCGGGCGTATCCTTCGGATAGTCACGTCGTTCGACCACTTCCGCGACATCGTCGAGGAAGAGACCGGCGATGATCGCGGTCACGGAAGACAACAGCAGCGCGAGCGCGAGCGCAAGACCGATGCTGGCGAGCACGCCGAGCACGAAGGTGAGCCAGCCCGCCCAATCCGGCATTCCCGGAAAGAATGCATCGAACCATGGCAGGACATAGGCGATGAAGACGCCACGAAGGGCAAGCCAGAGGCCCACGAGAACAAGGATCGTCAGCCCGAGCACCTTCCAGAACACCGCGCGGGTTTCAGGGGCGAAGAGATTGCGAAGCGCAAGTCGCGCAGCATCGAAGATCATCCGGGTCTCCTTGAATGGCCGGCTCAGGCGGCCGATCGCATGTAGGCGCTCGGCAGTGAACGCACAAGGTCGCCGCCCGTGGCGCCGGTCGGTCGGCTCTAGCCGATACGGTAAAGGTCCGGCCGTCTGTCGGTGAGGTAAGGATTCTGGCGACGGCAGTCGTCATAGGCGGCCGGATCGACTTTTGCGACCAGCAGCGCCTCGTGCGTGCCCGCACGGGCGAGTTCGTCACCGTCGGGACCGACGATCGCCGAGCGACCGCCATAGGTGAAGGTGCCCTCCTCGCCGCAGAGATCGGCATAGACCAGGAAGATGCCGTTCTCGAAGGCACGCGTCGGCACCACCATGTCGGCGACCCGGCGGCTGATCTCGCCGCGCGGAAGCGCCGTCGGCACCAGGACCAGCTCGGCGCCGGCCAGCGCCAGCGTGCGCACATATTCCGGGAACTCGACGTCGTAACAGATCAGCATGCCGGTGCGGACGCCGAAGAGATCGAAGACCTGCGGCATGTCCGCGCCGGGCGTGAACGAGGCGCGTTCGCCGTCGCCGTAGAGATGGCCTTTCCGGTAGAATTCGCAGCTTCCGTCCGGCCGCGCCAGCACCGCGGAATTGTAGACGACAGATCCGTCGCGTTCGGGAAACCCGGCACAGACCGCCAGTTCGAACTCGGCGGCGATGTCGCAGAGCGCGCCGATGACCTCGCCGTCCCGTCCCTCGGCGATTTCCGCAAAGCGCTCCGGCGTCAGCCCGTAGCCACTCACCGCGAGTTCGGGCGCGACCAGGAGGGCGGCACCCATGCCCGATGCGGCATCCGCAGCCTCGGCGATCTTGGCGAGATTGCCGGTGACATCACCCGAAACCGGCTGCATCTGGTAAAGCGAAATCAGCATGGCGTGTCCTGTGCCGAGGATGTGATGCCCGGACGATAGGACGAGGCACGGCACTTTGCAAAGCACTTCCCGCGCCGGGAGAAGTCTTCGAACGTCAGAAGAGTGTCGCCTGGACGAGCAGGAGGAAACCCTTGACGAGGGCGTAGACCACGCCCGCCACCACGACGGCGGCTACACCTGCGACAACCGTTCCG
>DATGWU010000342.1:0-1662 GCA_035299345.1 Rhizobium sp. | reverse complement strand
CCTTTCATGGGTGCGTCGGGATTACGTGCGCGCGGGGGCGCGGGTGGACGATTCGACGATGCGGGTAAGAACCTGCGCAGGAACTTGGTCGAAGTGGGACGGCTCCATCGAGTAGGAGGCGCGGCCCTTGGAGAGGGAACGAATGTCGGTCGCGTAACCGAACATGGTCTCGAGCGGCACGAGCGCGGTGATGATGCAGGCACCTTCACGCATCTCCATGCCCTGGATTTGGCCACGGCGACGGTTGATGTCGCCCATGATGTCGCCCTGGTATTCTTCCGGGACGGTGACCTCGACCTTCATGATCGGCTCGAGCAGGATCGGGGCGGCGGTCTTCATCGCTTCCTTGAAAGCGAAGATGCCGGCCATCTTGAAGGCGATTTCCGAGCTATCAACCGCGTGGAAGGAGCCGTCAACGATACGGGCAAGGATGTCGACCACCGGGTAGCCGGCGACCGTTCCGTTGTTCGTGCCTTCGTAGATGCCTTCCGTGGCAGGCTTGATGAATTCCTTCGGAATAACACCGCCGACGATCTCGTTGAGCACCTCGTTGCCTTTGCCCTTTTCGTTGGGCTCAAGCTTGATGCAAACGTGCCCGTACTGGCCCTTACCACCAGTCTGGCGGATGAACTTACCTTCGCCCTCGGCGGCCTTGGTGATAGTCTCGCGATAGGCGATCTGCGGCTTGCCGGCTTCGGCCTCGACCTTGAACTCGCGCAACATGCGGTCGCGGATGATTTCGAGGTGCAGCTCGCCCATGCCGGCGATGATCGTCTGGCCGGTGTCGGCGTCGGTCGAGACGCGGAAAGTCGGGTCTTCGGCAGCGAGGCGAGCAAGCGCGTTGCCCATCTTCTCCTGGTCGGCCTTCGACTTCGGCTCGATCGACATCGAGATAACGGTCTCGGGGAAGGACGGCGGTTCGAGGCGGATATCGATATCCTCGTCGCAGAGCGTGTCGCCCGTGATGACGTCCTTGATGCCGACGACAGCGCAGATGTCACCGGCGTAGGCGATATCGATTTCTTCCTTGTCCATGGCGCGCATGAGCAACAGTCGTGAAACGCGCTCGCTGCGGCGGGTACGCGGGTTGTACATGGACTGGCCCTTCTTCATCTGCCCTTGATAAACGCGGCAGAAGACGAGGCGGCCGACGAACGGATCGCTCCAGAGCTTGAAGGCAATCGCGACCGTCTTCTCACGGTCGTCGGCCTTGGCGGTTACAGTCTCGCCATCGCTGTTCTGGGCTTTGCACTCCGGAATATCGGTCGGAGCGGGGAGGTAGTTGACGACGCAGTCCAGCAGACGCTGCACGCCCTTCTTCTTGAAGGCGGAGCCGGGAATCACGCCGGTGATCTTCATCGCCACGGTGGCCTTGCGGATGCCGATCATCAGATCGGGAGCTGTGATTTCTTCTCCGCCGAGGTATTTCTCGGCGATCGCATCGTCGCTATCGGCCACCGCCTCGATCAGAGCGTCGCGATACGTCTTCGCATCGGCCTTCATCTCAGCCGGGATCTCGACGATCTTCGGGTTCATGCCCATCGGATCGGCGGGATTGTCCTCGAATAGATAGGCGACCTGATGAACGAGATCGACGACACCGGCGAAGTTTTCCTCGGCGCCGATCGGCAGGTAAAGCGGATGGGCGTTGGCCTTCAGCTT
>DATGWU010000341.1:0-5590 GCA_035299345.1 Rhizobium sp. | reverse complement strand
ACCATGCTCATCGGCGCATGGGGACGCGATTGAGCGGCCGCCGGAAACCGGCCGTCGCGGAGCGAGCAAACGGGTGGAGGGCGCGTCAGAGCTCGACGCGCACCACCTTGTTCTCTCTCGCCGACTTCAGCGCCGCATCGGCGAGCGCCAGCGCGATCAGCCCGTCTTCGGCGGACGGCGCCATCGGCGTGCCGTTGTCGAGGGCGTCGATGAAGGCAGAGATTTCCGCCGCATAGGCGGCCGTGTAGCGGGTCATGAAGAAGTCGTGCAGTGGCGGGCGGGTGTAGCCGTCCTTCGTCGCGACCTCGATCGATACCGGCCGCTGGTTCTCGGCCGAGACGGCGCCTAGCGAGCCGTGCACCTCGATGCGCTGGTCGTAGCCATACGTGGCGCGGCGGGAGTTCGAGATGACAGCCTGACGGCCGCTCTTCGTCGTCAGGATCAGCGAGGCGCTGTCGTAGTCGCCGAGTTCGCCGATCTTCGGATCGACGAGAACGGAACCGGTCGCGACCACCGTCTCGATCTCCTCGCCGAGGAGGAAGCGGGCCATGTCGAAGTCATGGATCGTCATGTCGCGGAAGATGCCGCCCGACACCTTGATGTATTCGGCCGGCGGAGCGCCCGGATCGCGGCTGGTGATCGTCACCATCTCGACCTTGCCGATCGTGCCGGCGTCGATTTCCCGACGGACGGCCTGGAAATGCGGGTCGAAGCGGCGGTTGAAGCCGAGCATCACCTTGGCGCCGGTCTGGCGCACGGTCTCGAGGCAGGCCTTCGCACGGGCGACGTCGAGGTCGATCGGCTTTTCGCAGAAGATCGCCTTGCCGGCCCTGGCGAAGCGCTCGATGAGGTCGGCATGCGTGTTCGTCGGCGTACAGATGACGACCGCGTCGATGTCCTTGTCGGCCTCGATCTCGTCGATCGTCCTGACGGCGCAGCCGGCAGCGGAGGCGATGGTATTCGCCGCTTCGGGGAAGGCATCGGCGACAGCCACCAGCTTCGCCCGCTTGTCCTCGGCGATCGCCTTTGCGTGCACCTTGCCGATTCGTCCCGCGCCAAGAAGCGCCAGTCTCGTTACCATCTTGCTTTCCTCCCTGCGCCGCGTCCTATAGGCGGGCGGCATCGCTGACCTGCGGAGAGATTCCGGGGCGCCCAGCTGCCGCCGAAATCTTCATTTGGAATATACGTTCCATTTTGCTAGATTGCGACATCGTTTATGTCAATAGGCTTATGGGAAGGATGACGATGGCAGAGATCGGCGCGCCGACGAGCATCAAGGGCTTCGAGGAGAGGCTCCTGCAGGTCTCCGAAAAACTGCCGAAGCGGTTGCGGCAATGCGCCGATTACGTCGCCTCCAACAAGGACCGCATCGCCGTGTCGACGGTCGCCGAAATGGCGGAGGGCGCCGGCGTGCAGCCATCGGCCTTCATGCGTTTCTGCCAGATTCTCGGCTTTTCCGGCTTTTCCGAGATGCAGAAGCTCTTCCGCGAGTCCTATGTCGGCGGCTGGCCGGACTATTCGACCAGGCTCCACCACCTCCGCGAAAAGGCTGAAGGCAGCCCCTCCGCACTGCTCGCCGAATTCGTCGAGGCCGGACGCACCTCGCTCGAAGGCCTGTTGAAGACGGTCGATCCTGCGGCCCTCGAAGAGGCGGTGAACACGCTCGCAGCCGCCGACATGGTGCATATCATCGGCATGCGCCGCTCCTTCCCGGTTGCGAGCTACATGGCCTATGCCTTCGAGAAGATGGGCGTACCGGCCATGCTGCACAGTGCCGTCGGCAAGCTCGACAACCGCCATGCGGTCCGCCCCGGCGACGCGCTGCTCGCCATCACCTTCGCGCCCTATTCCGCCGAAACGCTGGACATCGTCGAAGCGGTTTCGGCGCGGGGCATCCCGGTTGTGGCGATTACCGACACGATCGTCAGCCCCTTGCGGAAATTCAACGCCCAGACCCTGCTCGTCTCCGAAGTCGATTTCGGGGCCTTCCGTTCGCTTTCGGCCACGCTCTGCCTCGCGATCACGCTCTCCGTGGCTGTCGGAACGGCCCGGCAAGAAAATTGAATATCTGTGTTGAAATTTCCAAAAATGGAATATAAAGTTCAAAACCTGTAAGGCAGCGAACTGGCGGGGAGCGCTGCGTGAACGACAGGCGATCCGCATCGTCTGCGAACAGGGAGGCAGGCTTTTGACATCACTCGATCTGATCACGATTGGCCGTTCGTCGGTTGATCTCTACGGGGTGCAGGTCGGAGGGCGGCTCGAGGACATGGCCTCCTTCAACAAGTATATCGGGGGCTCGCCGACCAACATCGCCGCCGGGACGGCGAGGCTCGGCCTCAAGTCGGCGCTTCTGACCCGCGTCGGCGACGAGCACATGGGCCGCTTCATCCGCGAGCAACTGGTCCGCGAAGGCGTCGACGTGCGGGGTGTCAAGACCGACCTCGAGCGCCTGACGGCGCTCGTCATCCTCGGCATCCGCGACCAGGACCAGTTTCCGCTGATCTTCTACCGTGAGAACTGCGCCGACATGGCGCTCTGCGAGGACGATGTCGATCCGGCCTTCATCGCCGACGCGCGCTGCGTTTGCGCGACCGGCACGCATCTCTCCCATCCGAACACCGAAAAGGCCGTGCTCAAGGCGCTCAGGCTCGCACGCGAGAACGGCGCGAAGACCGCGCTCGACATCGACTACCGGCCGAACCTCTGGGGACTTGCCGGCCACGGCGCCGGCGAAAGCCGCTACATCGAATCGGGAGCCGTCACCGCCAAGCTGCAGTCGACGCTGCCGCTCTTCGACCTGATCGTCGGCACGGAAGAGGAATTCCATATCGCCGGCGGATCGACCGACACGCTGGAGGCCCTGCGGACCGTCCGCCGCATCACGCCGGCGACGCTCGTCTGCAAGCGCGGCCCGATGGGCGCCGTGGTCTTCGAGGGCGAAATTCCAGACAGCCTCGACGCCGGCCAGAAGGGACCGGGTTTCCCGATCGAGGTCTTCAACGTGCTCGGCGCCGGCGACGGCTTCATGTCGGGCCTCCTGAAGGGCTGGCTCACCGGCGAGGACTGGCCGACCAGCCTCAAATTCGCCAATGCCTGCGGCGCCTTCGCCGTCTCCCGCCACGGCTGCACGCCGGCCTATCCGAGCTGGGAGGAACTCCAGTACTTCTTCGAGCGCGGCATCCGCAACAAGGCGCTCCGCAAGGATGCCGCCCTCGAACAGGTGCACTGGTCGACGAACCGCAAGACCGACTGGCCGGTCATGCGCGTCTTCGCCTTCGACCACCGCATGCAACTCGAAGCCATGGCCGAGGAGGCGGGTGCGGCACCGGAGCGTATCGGCGCCTTCAAGGAACTCTGCCTGAAGGCAGCCCAGCAGGTTGCGGCGGGCGGCAGCGGCTACGGCATTCTCTGCGATGGACGGCTCGGCCGCGACACGCTCTACCGGGCCGCGGGCTCCGGTCTCTGGATCGGCCGTCCGGTCGAATGGCCGGGCTCCCGGCCGCTGACTCTGGAGCCGGAGATCGGTCCCGATTTCGGCGGTCTCTGCGAATGGCCGGTCGAACATGTCGTCAAGGTGCTCTGTTTCTATCATCCCGACGATCCGCCGGAATTCAGGGCGAACCAGGAGGAGACGGTCGCACGGCTCTTCGCCGCGGCCCGGCGCAACCGGCTCGAAATGTTGCTCGAGGTCATCCCGTCGAAAGTCGCTCCGACGGATGACGACACCGTCGCGAAGATCATCGACCGCTTCTACGAGATCGGCGTTTACCCTGACTGGTGGAAGCTGGAGCCGATGAAGACCGAAGGCTCCTGGGCCAATGCCTGCGAAGCGGTCCGCCGCAACGATCCCTATGCCCGCGGCATCGTGGTCCTCGGGCTCGACGCTCCGGCGGCCGAACTCGAGGAAAGCTTCGCGCTTGCGGCGCGCTTCGATCTGGTCAAGGGTTTCGCCGTTGGGCGGACAATCTTCGGCGATGTCGCCCGCAGCTGGCTTGCCGGCGCGGTCACCGACGCCGAGGCGGTCGAGGAGATGGCGGGACGTTACAGCAGTCTTTGCGCGGTCTGGGACAAGGCGCGCGCCAAAGGAGGAAAGGCATGAGAACGGTGAGACTGACGGCCGCACAGGCGATGGTGCGCTACCTCGCCAATCAGATGAACGAGCATGGCGAGACTTATATCGCCGGGGTCTGGGCGATCTTCGGCCACGGCAACGTCGCCGGCATCGGGGAAGCGCTCTATGGGGTCCGTGACCCGCTTCCGACCTATCGCGGCCAGAACGAACAGTCGATGGCCCATGCGGCGATCGCCTATTCGAAGCAGCTTCGCCGCCGTCGCGCGATGGCGGTCACCTCCTCGATCGGGCCGGGCGCGGCGAACATGGTGACGGCTGCGGCACTCGCCCACGTCAACCGCCTGCCGGTCCTGTTGATCCCCGGCGACGTCTTCGCCAATCGTGGTCCAGATCCCGTCCTGCAGCAGCTCGAGGACTTCGGCGACGGCACGATGTCGGTCAACGACTGCTTCAGACCGGTGAGCCGCTATTTCGATCGCATCACCCGCCCGGAACAATTGCTCACGGCGTTGCCGCGGGCGATGCGCACGATGACGGATCCGGCCGATTGCGGCCCGGTGACGCTTGCCTTCTGCCAGGACGTCCAGGCGGAGGCCTATGACTATCCCGAGAGTTTCTTCGAAAAGCGGGTCTGGCGCCAGCGCCGTCCCGAACCGGATGCGGCGGAATTTGAAGCGGCGATCGCGGCGCTGAAGGCGGCGAAGAACCCGGTCATCGTCGCCGGCGGCGGCGTGCACTTCTCCGGCGCGACGGAAACGCTGAAGGCCTTCTCCGAAAAACACGGCATTCCCGTCGTCGAGACGCAGGCCGGCAAGTCGGTGCTCGCATGGGACCACCCGCTCAATTTCGGTGCGGTCGGCGTGACGGGAACGGGCTGCGCCAACATCGTCGCGGAGAACGCCGACCTCGTCTTCGGCGTCGGCACCCGGTTCCAGGATTTCACCACCGGCTCCTGGGCGCTCTTCAAGAACTCGGCGCGCAAGATCCTCGCCCTCAACGTCCAGCCCTATGACAGCGCCAAGCACGACGCGATTGCGCTGACGGCGGATGCGAAGATCGGGCTCGAACGCCTGTCGGCGGCACTCGGCGACACGCTTTTCCCCGCACCCGATGCCGATCTGAAGAACGCCTGGTTCGCCAGGGCGGATGCCGTTACCGCGGCGCCGAAGGACGGCAATGCGCTGCCGACCGACATGCAGGTGATCGGTGCCGTCCAGCGCGCCTCGCGCGACAATACGGTCGTCATGTGCGCGGCCGGCACCATGCCGGGCGAACTGCACCAGCTCTGGAAAGCGAAGCTGCCGCTCTCCTACCACATGGAATACGGCTTCTCCTGCATGGGCTACGAGATCGCCGGCGGCCTCGGCATCAAGATGGCGGAACCCGACCGCGACGTCGTCGTCATGGTCGGCGACGGCTCCTACATGATGATGAATTCCGAGCTGTCCACCTCGGTGATGCTCGGCCTGAAGATCAACATCGTGCTTCTCGACAACCGTGGCTATGGCTGCATCA